>DDBW01000007.1 GCA_002335495.1 Candidatus Dojkabacteria bacterium UBA2022
GTAGTAGTTCGAAAAGCTCTTGTGCGGTAAGGTTTTTAGGAACTCTAAATACTCCTTGTTTCATTTCGGGAATTTCATTTAATCGCATGAATACTTTCAGGTATGGAATTTGCTTTTGATCTAATATCTTTACAGAAACTAGATTTTGAAGAATCTGTGCTCCTGTTTCTCCTTCTTTGATTTCAAACCTTACTTTCTCGTCGCTATCTCCTAATGGTTGAGTTGTCACCTGTCTATATTGCATGGCCAGATATCCTCCTCCTACAATTACAAGTACGCTAACAATCAAAAAGAAAAGTTTAATAATTTTCATGGGATTTTTGATTATCTTTTGAATTTAGGAATTCCTGAAGGAAGATGCTAGCTGCTATGCTATCAAGTCTATCCTTTCGACTTTCGACTCTCTTACCTGAAGATACTATCATATCTTTGGCGCTGCTTGTAGAGAAACTTTCATCCCAAAGTTTATAGGGTAGGGGGATGTTATAGATAAGCCAATCTATGAACTTCTGTACTCTCTTCGAACTTCTTTTATGAGATTCCTCAAACTCTTGGGGCATTCCTATTAAAAAAGATGAAATTCTATTCTCATTTACAACCTTTTGGAAACTCTGAAGAAGAAGTGTTTCGTCCATTCTTTTGGTTATTCGTATCGGCTCAATTGGTGTCGAAACAATTCCCTTGCTGTCAGATATTGCAAGGCCTATTCTTTTTGTTCCAAAATCAATCGCAAGTATTGGATACTCCATCTTATTCTAATATGGCTTTAATCCTTTTTACCCCAGCTGAAACGTTTTCCTGTTTTACAATCTTAAACTTACCTAGAACTTTTGTGTTTTCAACATGAGGTCCTCCACAAATTTCTTGTGAGAATGGATTATCAGGAGTACCGATTGTGTATACTTTCACGATGTCGCCATACTTCTCGCCGAAGGCGGCGTATTTTACAAGTTCTAAAGCTTGTTCTTTTGGCATTTCTGTGAAGGTTACTTCTAGTCCCTTTTCTATCTGTTCGTTAACAAGATTTTCCACCTGCTTTAATTCTTCGTCGGTTAGTTTTGTTTCATTTGGGAAATCAAGTCTAAGCCTCTCAGTTGTTATATTGCTGCCTTTCTGGTAGATGTGATCGCCTAATACTTTATGAAGGGCGGAAAGGAGCAGGTGAGTTGCTGTATGGTACTTAGTGGACATTTCAGATGTATCGGCCATTCCTCCTTTGAAAAGGCCTTTAGATGCAGTTCTTGATTTCTCCTGGTGATCTTCATATGCTTTTTCGTGGCGTACAGCTGTTGTTTCATAAGAATACGGAATATTATGGGAACCCAGTTCTTCAAGAGTCATCTCTAATGGAAATCCATATGTCTCGTATAATTTGAAGGTCTCCTGATTTTCATTCGTAAACTCTTCACCTGGCTTTAGTGCAGCTTTCAGCTCGGATGCAAGTTTTTCAACTTCTCTAATCCCTTTTTCAAGCGTCTGGTTAAACTTCTTTTCCTCTTCCTCAAGGATATTTAATATATCATTCTTTTTTGGCTCTAGCTCTTCGTGTACCGCTTTAAACTGCTCGATCGCAATCTCTCCTATAATTCTGGTGAATAATCCCTCAATCCCAAGCTTTCTTGCATGTCTAATAGCTCTTCTTATCAGTCTTCTCAAGATATATTCTCTTTGAGATCTCCCAGGTACTACACCGTCTGCTATTACCCATGTAGCGGCCTTTATATGGTCTACAATAATTCTTTGAGACTGGATGTTCTCAGATTTGCTCATCTCCCTGACTTTCGTCAATATTGGTAGGTAGATATCTGTTTCATATACTGAAGATACTCCTTGGCACACCATTGCAAGTCTGTCTAATCCTCCACCAAAATCGACATTGTGTTTTCCTAATGGAAGATACTGTCCATCTTTCTTAAGGTATTGCATGAAAACATCATTGCCAATCTCTACCAATTTACCATCAACTTCGTAGAAGGTCTCTGAATCAGGTCCACATGGTCCTCCTCCATCTGGCTCCCACCAGTTATCTTCTTTCCCAAGTTCTCTTATCTTTTCTCCCACTTTTGCTTCAATTCCTCTTTCTTTGAATAGTTTCTTCCATATTTCAATTGACTCTTCGTCCTTAGGAGCGTCCTCATTCCCAGCAAATACAGAGGATGAAATTTTGTTTATGTCAAAACCTAGTTCGTCTATGAAAAATGTTAAGGTTATTCTAAGAGCTTCTTCTTTGAAGTAATCGTTGATAGACCAGTTTCCAAGCATCTCAAAAGTTGTTAAGTGAGTTGCATCTCCAACCTCGTCAATATCAATCGTTCTTAATGATCTCTGGGAGTTTGCAAGTCGTACTCCTCCAGGATGTGGTTCTCCCAATAGATATGGGATCAATGGAAACATTCCACAGTTTACAAATAGTACTGATGGATTGTTTTCAGGAACAAGCGAGGCCGACGGTATTATAGTATGTCCATTCTTTTCTAAATGTTTGAGAAAAAGTTCTCTTATTTGAAGGTATTTAAAGTTTTTCATAGGTGATTATACAGATTTAGGCTTGTGTTTGGCTAGTAGGTTGTTGAGTTTGCTCCTGTGGAGTTTCCTCTTCCTCTACCTGCGCATCTTTAAGCTCCTGAGCAAGCTTTAAGATATCTTCTGAAACAAACTCGTCATCGTCATTTGCAGATATAGGTTCTAGTACTACTGGAGCTTCGTTTACGGGGGTTGGGGAATCATTTACCTGCTCTTGAGCTGGCACTACTACTGGAGAAGGGTTAGCTGCGTCATTTGGGAATGCTATTGTAGTTTGTGGAATAATTTCCTCTTTTGCTTCTGGAGCTGTTATCTCTTTTGAAATTGGTTCCGCAGGTATTTCACTGATTGTATCGCTCTGAGATGGGGCAGGTGTGGACATTATCATTGGTGGTATATCTTCTTGTATAACTTGTGTTGGAGTTGCCTCTCCTTTTTTAACCTCTTGCGTAGGTTCTGGTACTGTCTCAGTTTGGCTCGGTTTATTAGGGGAACAGGTAAATGTTATTGTTAATACTGTTATTAGTTTTACACTTTCGGCTGGTGCCCTTAGTGCGTATAAATTTGCTCTTAGTCTTCATCTATTCCCTGTTCAGATATTTACAGGGGCTATTTCTCAAGTAGTGTTGCCAAAACTTTCTGAGGAGTATGCCAAGGGACAGACCAAAGCGTTTACCCGAACCTTCAACAATGCTCTTAGACAGACTCTTTTCGTAATTCTGCCTATTGCCGCTATGATATTGGTACTCAGGCTACCTCTCGTTCGTTTAGCTTACGGTGTAGGTGAATTCGACTGGTGGGCAACGGTTATCACCTCGTGGTGTTTGGCTCTACTGGCAATCTCTATCGTTGCTCAATCTGGAGTTGCCATTGTCCTTAGAGCTTTCTATGCCATCCACGAGACTAAGCTCCCACTTATTGCTACATTTGTTTCGATTGTAGTTAATATTCTACTAGGATATTATTTCACCAACTTTTTCAGCCATTACTGGGACTGGAGGCCAATTTTAGCCCAGATTGTTTCGCAGATCAGTTATATAGATACCCGAACATTTATTCAGGTTGTAGGGTCTTTCCTTCAGGATGCGTTTAGATGGATGCAGACTCGTAACCTTTCAGATGCGGCTGTTGGTGGTCTTGCATTTGGTTTAAGTGTTTCATTCCTGGCTGAGTTCTTTGTAGCTGCCTATTTGTTGCAGAAGAAAATTAGAGTATTTTCGTGGAAACAATCGTATAAGCCTCTTTTGAAGATTATCGCCAATACAACTATCATGTTGATAAGCATGTACTATGTTTTCAAACTTAGTGATTTTAACCTAGATACTACCCGAACAGTATCGGTTGTTGGAGTTACCGTAATTACCAGCTTGTATGGTACTCTTGTATATTTGGTAGGTGCAAAGGTTTTGAAGATCAGGGAACTGGATATAGTAACGGAGAAGTTTACCCATGTCATGTCTCCTCTTATAAGTATATTTAAATCAATCAAACTTAATGGCAAACGTAAAGCGTAAAAGAAGACTGTCTCCAAGCTTTTTTATTATAGCAATCCCAATATCTTTTGTGATATCGGTACTCCTTCTATTTGTAATCCTCTTTATCTTTTTGAGAGCGAACTACACTGCCTGGGAAGAGAAATTTGAAGGGAGTAATAGAGAGGAGATAATTATTATCGAAAAGGAAAGGAATCAGACGGTGCTTGAGGCGGTTGAAATTTTTAAGAAAAGCGATAAAAAGGTAGATTTTGTAGAAATAGATAGAAACGATTTTGCTAATCTTGTAGGAGAGAGCATAAATAGTAATCTACCAACCAGGATCAAAATAGAAAAGGCTTATGTTGAGACTCGAACCAACTTTTGGAAAATGTATTATTACGTTGATGTAAAAGGGTTTGGGACTTTTTGGATATACTTTGATTTGAATAAAGATGCCGTAGAGAGTACTGATCTCTACATCTCTGATTTAAAAATCGGAAATCTTTCAGTTAGAGATTGGGGTGGAGAAGGAATAGTTGCAAATGTTAATGCTGGAATTAAGGATGCAATGCTCTTAATCACGCAAAAAGATTTCACAGGAAGAACAATCAGAAATATTGAACTAGATATAGAAAGCATAATTATAAAAGGGGAGAAGTAGTTATCTCAGAAAAAGTCTTGCAACGTCATTTCTTCTAAATAGCGCTAAGCAAATTAATCCTAATATGGTTATTATAACTGCTAGATAATCATTGAGTTTAATTGCAGAATAAATCGAGAGTATAACTGCTGCTGTCATTAATGAGTTCTCTAATGTTTTTATCAATGCTTCTTTCATCCTATCTTTGTATCCTTGTTTTAATGCATGTATTACTATTGAAAAGAGGTAGTGAACTACCATGTAAATTACTATATTAGGTGTAAGTGCAGATACTAAGGTTATACCTAAAAGTGATTTAAGGGGGCCCGTGGAGGCGATTAAGATAATTGCCAGTAATCTACTCTTTTTCTTAAGATAGGTTGTATAAAAAAGATTTATAACAATTAATAAGAAAGTTATTAAGTATAACTCTGGGAGAAATATCAAGACTCCGATATAACCTATTACTATATGAGATATCCCAATGAAGAGAGTACTATCGTGAGGTATTACTCCCTCTTTTATGCTTAGTCCTTTTTTGTACGAGGTACTTAAATCCTCTTCTAGATCGAAATATTTATTTAAAGCGTAAAGCCCTCCATATACCAAAAATCCTACAAAGATAAAAATATTTAGAAGATCTTGTCTATGGCTCCAAAGTTCAGTAATTCCTGCAAACAAAACTACTCCCAGGGCTGAATACCCAAAACTTACGAGTCGTGCTACTCTTAGAGTGTATAGATATTCATTTAAGGTTAGTACCAATTTCTTTATGGAATCCATCATACTTTTCGATATAGATGGAACCATCGTATCAGAAAATAATCCCTTCGTCACATACGATGACGTGAAGCCCGTGTTGCAAACACTAAAAGAGGAAGGATATAAATTGGGATTGTATTCCCAAGGTTTTTGGCTGATTCAATTATTAAAAGTAACCTCAAAGGGTCTTCGAAAATATTTCTCAAAGGATCTCCTTCTTATCTCACATGATAAATTTGAGACTCTGAAAAAGAAGCGTGATAGTCTTGGTAATACAATGTTTATAGTCGATAACGATACCACTCAAGTCGAAAAGATTAAAAATGCTAAATTCTCTTCTAACGTAGTCCCAATTCATCTAAATAGACATAGTTTTCAGAGGGAAGCTGCAATTAGTAGTCTTAGTGAGCTCCCTAATCTCTTGACAAGCTTGAACGTAGTTCATAAAATCTAGCAGTCGATTATTTCATTTGCTAAATAATTTGTAATAAATATTAATATGTCAAACAGTATTCCTATACAACCTTTAGGAAAGAGAGTTGTTGTAACTCCTGACCAGGTTGAAGAGAAAACTGCAGGAGGATTGTATGTCCCTGCCAGTGCCAATGAAGATAAAAAGTCTGATACAGGTACTGTCGTAGCTTTAGGAATTGTAAACGACAAGGATTTCAAATTTACTGTAGAAGCTGGTAACCGAGTGTATTTTAAAAAATACTCTCCAGAAGAAGTCGAGATAAATGGAGAGAAGTATTACATCCTCGATGAAGAGGATATTCTTGCTGTTGTTAAATAATTATTTAATTTGAAACTATAATAATCATGGCAAAACAAGTAATTTATGATGAAGAAGCAAGGAAGAAACTAAAAGCAGGTGTAGACATGCTTGCTAATGCTGTTAAGGTAACTCTTGGACCAAAAGGTCGAAATGTTGCGTTAGCTAAAAAGTATGGAACCCAAGTTGTAACCAAGGACGGTGTTACCGTCGCTAACGAAATTGAGCTTGCCGATCCATTTATGAACCTTGGAGCTCAAATGATAAAGGGAGCTGCAGACAATACTAATAAGCTTGCGGGTGACGGTACCACAACCGCTACCGTGCTTGCTCAGGCTATCGCAGGCTTAGGTCTTAGAAATGTTGCCGCTGGTGCTAACCCAATTGCCGTTAAAAGAGGAATTGATAAGGGTGTTGAGGCTGTTGTAGAGGATTTAAAAAAGACTGCGAAAACAATCTCTACTAAAGAAGAAATTGCCAACGTTGCCACTATTTCGGCAAATAATGATGCAACCCTTGGAAAGATGATTGCAGAGGTCTTTGATGAGATTGGAAAAGATGGAGTATTAACAATTGAGCAGGCCAACGGATTTGATGATGAAATCGAATATACTCAGGGATATCAGTTTGATAGAGGATATGTAAGTGCATACTTCGTTACAAATTCAGAATCTCTGGAAGCTGTCATGGAAAATCCATACATCTTAATTACAGATAAGAAGCTATCCAGTCTTCAGGATATCCAAGCTATTGCAGAAAAGGTGCTTCAAGCTGCTGACCGACCTCTCGTTATTATTGCTGATGAGATTGAAAACCAGGCTCTTGCGACTTTGGTAGTAAATAAACTAAGAGGAACTCTCAACGTAGTTGCTGTAAAAGCTCCTGGCTTTGGAGATAGGAGAAAAGAGATGTTGCAGGATCTTGCCATTCTAACCGGAGGTACTTATGTATCAGAAGAGGTTGGTAGAACCTTGGATTCTGTTGACCTTACAGATCTTGGAACCGCAAAGAAAGTAGTTGTATCAAAAGAAAATACAATAGTGATTGAAGGTAGGGGAGATAAAAAGAATATTGATAACCGAGTTGAAGAAATTAAGGCCCAGATTAATAAAACAAACTCCGACTATGATAAAGAAAAGCTTCAAGAGAGATTAGCAAAGCTTGCTGGAGGTGTTGCCATCATCAAAGTTGGAGCTGCATCAGAAGTAGAGGCTAAAGAGAAGAAGCAGAGAGTTGAGGATGCTGTAAACGCAACAAGAGCTGCTTTAGAAGAGGGTGTAGTTGCTGGAGGTGGTCTTGCCCTTCACGTATCTAGGAAAGCTCTTGATTCCTTGAAGGTAGAAGATGCTGATGAGAAAGTAGGTATTCAGATCCTTAAGGAAGTTCTAAGCGCACCTTTGAAACAAATTGCTGAGAACGCAGGTCAGGATGGAGCAGTTGTTGCTGCTAACTGTGACGGCTCAAAGGGTTACGACGCTAAGAATGATAAGTATGTAGATCTACTTGAGTCTGGAGTTATGGACCCAGTTAAGGTTACAAGACTCGCTTTGGTTAACGGTGCTTCGGTAGGCACGATGTTAATAACCACTGAGGCGGTGGTAGCGGACCTCCCAGAAGAAAATAAAGAAGCCGCCAACCCAATGGCAGCAGATATGGGAGGAATGATGTAATTCCGATTAAGAAAGGGAGTTAAAGGAGGGGGTGTAAAAGCCTCCTCTTTTTTTCTATCTGCTTTACACTAACCGAACCTCCTGGGCTACCACCTGTGCAAAGGCATTTGTAACGTCGTTGGTGACTCTTATTATCCCACCATCGTTTTCAAGATAAACTCCGTTCGAAGTAACAATCTTGTCAGTTGCAAATATAATTCCATTATTTCTTACATCCAGGGTATTTATTTTAAGAACTTTAGCTTCGATTGCATAAGGAGTTACCTCGAGCTCTTTCATCCAAGCCGGAGCTGTATACATATGTGTAGTATTTTGGGGGGAGAACACGTTGTTACTAGGAATAGTCTTGAAGAAAGGAACCATAAAATTCGAGGTTTGATTTGCATTGTTATCATTTTGTAACAATTGATGAGGCTCAATTTGTAATGCCTCAGAAATCTTATCTAGCTTTGAAAAAGGCGAACTTGCTCCTCTTTCGTATCGTGAAATCATCTCCCATGTGACGCCAACTCTATCTGCAAGAACCTGCTGGGTAAGTCTCTTTTTCTTCCTGTAATCCTTAATTTTTTGCCCTACCTTCTCGTACTGCATATATACGAAATGGTAGTAGATGTTTAAATGTTAATATATAGAATAATATTTCATATATTATTTATGAAACCTAAAATTCTACGCTTAGTCATGAAATTAGAAGAGCTATTTCTTCTTGTTAGTAGCATTGGCAAGGCTGAAAGAAATAACGCAGTTAAGGAGATAGATACACTTTGGAGTGAAATCAAAAAGAGAATATTATAAATCTGCGGACTCTTCTGACTCTCTTTCGCTTTACGCCAACAATATTCTTCCAATTTTTATCCAACCACTCTTTTGATTGTCTAAGTTCTTCACCAAGCCCTCTTTTTATCAGCTCCTTGTCGACAATGTTTCCCCTATGAGGATGTTTATATAGTCTTGGAAGGGGGGAGTTAAAGCCATGGGCGTAATGAACAACTTCATGAGCGACCGTAGTTAAAATTACATGCTCAGGTATTGTTGTGTCTTTGAAGTATGACGTCACAACTATGGTAGAGCTTGAGTTGTCTCCTCGTTTAGATTTTATTGCACCCAGCTGCCTATACGACTTATTGCCAAATTTGATGCTAATCTGATTAGCTATTGGAACATCAGGGAAATACTTATCCCATATAGTTGTAAGAAGGGTTTTTAGGTAGTGATTATCTCGCATAAAATGATATATTATATCTTATATATGAAAAAGGAACACAAATTAAAAGGAGATACTCTTTTTAAAATTTTAAAGTTAGTTTACGGACTATTTCCATTAGAGGCTATAAGTAGGGATATACTTTTTGTTATCATAATCGCCCTTGAAATGTATGGAATTACCTTGGGCGGTTTGTTTATTGACGCTATTGCCGATTTTATTACTAATACCCAGACTTTTACATTTGACGGATTTTTCTACTCGAATGCCTTCTATTATACTGCTCTAAGTCTTGGAGTTTGGATGCTAGTATCATCCCTTAACAGTCTGAGAAACTACCTCTACGATATTCTCGCTCAAAAAGTTAAGTTTCATATGCAGAGCGCTCGCCTTGAAGTTATTGCGAGATCAAACCTAGAGGATGTTGAAAGAAAAGACTTTCGAGACCTTCTGGAGTTCATACCAACCTTCTCATATGAAAATATCCTTGCCGCATATGCAGGATTCTCAGATGCCATTAAATGGAGCGTAAGAGGAGTCGCTTCAATAGGATTTCTTTTTAGCACTTTAGGATGGTCTGCACTTTTACTAATTCTTTTCGCAATTCCAGAAAATATTGTTGCTCACTACAACCGTAGAAAGAGGCATAAATATAATTCCAGTGAAGTTGAAAGGTTGAAGAAAGTTAGTTATCTTGAAACAATAATTACTCGACTTCCATACTTCCCGGAGCTTAGAGTGGATAATGCTATTAAGTACCTGAAAAATACCTATTCAACAGAGGGAGGGAAATATATGGGAGGGATTTTAGAACTCACTAAGCATTTTTACATTGATACAACTCTTTTCACTCAGTTAGGGAGGCTATTTCTGGTGGGCTATGTGGTATATATTTTAGTTGTATCGGTTACTCTTAAACTTACAATAGGACATTTTAAGGCTCTCTATGACTATGCTGTCACTGCATACGAAAGTTTCAATTCTCTCGTAAGTACTTTGCTCAAGATGTATACCTTTCTCGATTATTCCGAACCATATTTCAAGTTCACTGAATATAAAGGTTTTGGAGATGTTAAAAATGGAGAACATATTATTGATGGAGATACTCCAGCTTTAGAGCTTAAAGACCTTACATATATTCATAAAGACTCAGGAAAGCGTGCTCTTAATGATATCACCCTCAAGATACCTGCCGGTTCTAACATTGCGATAGTGGGTAGCGACGGATCGGGTAAATCTACATTTGTAAGGATATTATGTGGGTTGTATCAGATAGTTGATGGAGATTACATTATTGGAGGAAAATCTATCAAAGAACTTGCCAGAGGCGAGCTAAAGAAAAGAATTAGTGTTGTATTCCAGGAGTTCGTTAACTATAATCTAAGCCTCAAAGAAAATATAACCTTAACTGCTGAAGAGAAAAGAGTTAAGACTAAATTATACGAAAAGATTCTTAAAATCTCCGGTGTCAAAGAGATGATGGAAAAAGAGGGTTTAACCGACTCTCAAATCCTTGGAAAATACTTCTCTAAAGGCCGTGAAATATCTCCTGGATACTGGCAGAGATTGGCAATTGCCAGAGCTCTGTATCGCAATCGTGATATTTACATAATGGATGAGCCTTTCCTCTATATTGATGAAAAGTCCCGAGGTAAAATCCTAAGAGATGTTATGAATCATTTGGGAAGTGGGAGAACCTTAATCTATGTTACTCAGGAAGAGGACTTCCTCGATCTATTCGATCAGGTATATGATTTGAGAAATGGAAAACTCTATCCAAGAGAGAAGAAGTAATGGACTTATTCTATTGGATAATAGTTCTAATTGGATATTTAACCGCCTTTTACTTCCTCTTCTATAGCTTTGTGATTGCAATCTCCTTTTTTCAGCAAGTACCTTTTGTTCCCTTGGAGAAGCAAGCGATTAAATTTGCTATAAGCCTCTTGAATATAACAAAAGATGATATGTTTCTGGATGTAGGTTCGGGCGATGGAAGAGTTGTTAGAAGGGTGGTAAGGAGTTTCCCGTATGTTTCTGCGACCGGGATTGAATACAATAAATTGCTGAATTATTTTGCTAAGCTCCAATCCGTCTTTTATCCCAACGCCAATCTTCTTTCTCACGACGCGTATACCTTTTCATATAAAAAATACAACAAAATTTTTATATACCTTACCTCCGATATGATTTCAAAACTGCTACCTAAAATTTTGAAAGATACTCCAGACGATGCCGTAATAGTTTCCTCCTATTTCAGCCCTGAATACACATCTTCAAAGATTGGTGTGACAGAGAAAAAATATAGAATAAATGGTAAAATAAAGAGCTTTTTTGTAATAACTAAAAATGGAAACAGAAGTAGTAAAAGGTAAAAAAATAGCGGCGCAGTATTTAGACCTGTTGAAGGTTAGAATCGGAACTGAAATCGTTAAGCCAAGGCTTGATATCATTCAGGTCGGTGATGACTATGCTAGCAGTAAATATGTCGATATGAAAAAGAGTGTGGGAAGTTCTATCGGAATTGATGTGGCCGTTCATAAGTTTGATGCAACCTACCCTCAGAAAGATTTGGTGGCACTGATAACTAAGCTGAATTCAGATCCTCGAACCTCAGGTGTAATGGTACAACTTCCTTTGCCTAGTACTATGGATACCAAATATGTTTTAGACCAGATAGATCCTTCAAAAGATGTTGATGGTTTGACCTCCATGACTATGGATAATCTTCAAAAAGGAACTGACTCATACTTTCTTCCCGCTACCGTTCGA
Source organism: Candidatus Dojkabacteria bacterium UBA2022 (assembly GCA_002335495.1). Lineage (GTDB taxonomy): Bacteria > Patescibacteriota > Dojkabacteria > SC72 > SC72 > UBA2022. Next base: position 11,816 of record DDBW01000007.1, read on the forward strand.
GCTGTTATTGAAACGTTAAAGGATATGAAAGTAGATTTGATGAATATGAATGCGGTTATAGTTGGAATGGGACCCGTTGTTGGGTTGCCTCTCTCTTACATTCTCAAACCCAAAGTTAAGATGCTATCTACTTGTGATGAATCCACTCCGGATATAAAAGAGTATACAATGGTGGCTGATTTAATAATTTCAGCAACTGGTCATCCTCATCTTATTGATAGTAGTCATATCAAGCCAGGAGCTGTTTTGGTTGATGTTGGTTTTGAAATAGGGGAGAATGGAGAACCTATTGGCGATATTAACACGGAAGATATAATGGGGAAGGCTAGTGCAATTGTCTCTTCTCCTGGTGGAATAGGTCCGGTTACCGTTGCTATGCTTATGCAAAATACTTATGAAGCATTTTTGAGAAATGGTAAATAGTATAAAACAACAGTTTCCAATTTTTCAGAAGAATCCAGATTTAGTCTACCTGGACAGTGCTTCCACTACTCAGAAACCAGAAGTTGTTATCGATTCTATAATTAATCATTATGCTAACTCCAACGCTAACGTTCATAGGGGGTTATACAATCTTGCATATAGCGCCGATAGGGCGTGGCAGGAGGCTCACGAAACTGTTGCAAAGTACATCAATGCTAAAAGTTATAAAGAGATTGTATTCACTCGTAATAGCACCGAGTCTTTAAATCTATTGGCGAACTCCCTTGCTCTAAAAGAAGGAGATATTATTCTAACTACTAAACTTGAACACCATAGTAATCTACTACCCTGGCTGGCTATTCAGGAGAAGCGAGGGGTTAAAGTTGAATTTATAGACCTTTTGGATAGTGGAGAGATGGATTATGACTCCTTTATGGATATGGTTAAGAAAGAGGGTAGGAATATAAAACTTCTAACCTTGTCGCACATGTCTAATGTTCTAGGGATTTTAAATCCGGTTGAGAAATATATAAAAGTGGCAAAGCAGATTGGAGTTTTGACTATTGTTGATGCCGCCCAAAGTATCGCTCATACTTCAATTGATGTTCAAAAACTAGGATGCGATTTTCTAGTGTTTTCATCTCATAAAGTATACGGACCAAGTGGAGTAGGTGTTTTATATGGAAGAGAAGTTTTGCTTAATGATTTACCTCCGTTCCTAAAAGGGGGGGAGATGGTTAAAAATGTTAAGCTCAGTAGCGTAGAGTGGAATGAACTCCCGTGGAAGTTTGAGGCAGGTACCCCTGCTATAGAAGCTGGAGTAGCGATGGCTGCCGCCTTGAATTGGTTAGATCAAGAGATTAAGAGCGTTGGAGGATGGGAACAATACTCTCGTAACGAGGAAGCACTCACCAAGAAGGCTCTAGACATGCTCTCAAAAGTAGAGGGAATCGAAATTGTTGGAGGTGGGGACAAGCATGGAGTTATATCCCTTAATATAAAGGGAACTCACCCTCACGACATTGCAAGTATTCTATCTGATTCATCAGTTTGTGTTAGAGCAGGGTATCACTGTGCTCAACCTCTTCACGAAGCCCTTGGTTTACCAGGCTCTGTAAGATTAAGTCTAGGAATATACAATGACGAGGGTGATATTAAAAAGTTCATTCAGGCAGTTGAGAAGGTAGCTAAACTTTTTAGATAGATATTATGTCCAATCTTTACAGTAAAGAGCTAATTGAGCATTATAAAAATCCTAAACGCTTCTCTAAAATGGAAAATCCTGATTTAACAGGAGTTGCTGTAAATTCCCTTTGTGGAGATGAACTCACCCTGTATGTAAAGAACGATAACGGCACAGTAGTTGATGTCTCTTTTCAAGGTAGCGGATGTGCAATATGTCTTGGTACTATGTCTATGTTCATAGATTCATTTATTGATAAAAATATTAGGGATCTTTTTAAACTCTCGGAAAACGAAGTTCTTGAGCGTATTTCTATGGACTCTGACAGCCCTCGAAAACGATGTGCCACCCTCACTCTTGAAGCAATTCAGAAATTGAAATAGTTTTCACTTCACCATTTTAGCCAAATGGTATACAATCACAACCATGATTATTTTTCTCGATGTTGAAACTCAGAACGATTGGACCGGAGGAGCTACCTTCTCAATCAAAGATCTCAGAATATCTTACACAGGAGTAATTGATGAAGACGGTAAGGAGATGGACTTCTGGGAACAGGATATGAATAAACTCAAGCCTCTTTTGGAAAGCGCCTCCCTTATCGTAGGATATAATATCTTTGGTTTTGATATGCCTGTAATTGCAAACTACCTTGGAACCGAGATTAATAGCCTTCCTCAGTTGGACTTGATGGTGGCTGTTCATAAATCCGTCGGATTTAGACCCAAGCTTGATGATTTAACAACTGCCACCTTTGGGCATGGAAAGATTGGTCACGGAGCTGACGCCGTCCGATACTATGCTATGGGGGATTTTGATAGTCTTAAGAGATACTGCATGGAAGATGTTCGCTTAACCAAAAAATTGTATGAATTTGGTAGGGATAATGGATATGTTAAATACTATGACAGATCAGGATTTATTAAAGAAGCACGGGTAAATTGGAAGGACGGGGAAAAACTTCCACCTGAAGATACTGGGATGTTGAGTATGTTCTAATCATCGTGTAAATTGGATGATGATGAAAAAAGTTTCTGAATCCGAACTTAAAAAGTTACTTAATACCGGTTGGCAGTCATGGAGTTATAGCTCTCCTTTCACTAACTTTATAAAGTTCCCTCCTTTAAATTACCCCCCAAAAAAGATCAAAGGCTTCTCACATCTGAATCTTGAGTATGAAAGTAACCTTAAGCCTCCTGCGAAAGGATGGTGCTCCTGGTACGCATACGGGGGCCGAATCAATAGAGATCTAATTATGAAGCAAACTATGTGGTTTGCAGAACATAAGGAGGTCCCAATCGAATATATACTAGTTGACGGAGGATGGTGTAGAGAAGGGGATTGGCTTAATGAAAATACTAGGAAATTTCCTGGCGGTATGGGAGTATTATCAAGTGATATCAAAAAACTTGGCTTTAAACCCGGGTTATGGATCTCTCCATTTCAGGCATCTCCGAGATCTCGTATTGTGAAAGAGCATCCAGAGTGGTTTGTAAAAAAGGATGGAAAATTTATTGATTGTCTTCAACTTACACCTTTTGATCAACATTTGTTTTATAAAAAATATCTAATTGATATTACAAATCCAGATGTAAGGTCGTATCTGTACTCTGTTATGGATCGTCTCCTTGGTGAATATGGCTACGAACTCATTAAAATGGACTTTCTATATGCGATATATTTTCATCCTGAACTGTCTATAGAAGACGCAGACCTCTATTTAAGAGATTTTCTCACTTACGTTAGTGAGAAGTATCCTAATGTATATACCATCGGTTGTGGGTGCCCTTTAGTCCCGGCTATTGGTGTTGTTGATTCTATGCGGGTCGGTCCCGATATTCTTTTAAGTCCTTTTCTACAGTTTTCCTCGAGAGCAAAATCTCTCGACATGTTTATACATAAAAAAGTATTAAAGATTGTTAACAATCGTGTGTTTACAAAAAAGTATTGGAATATTGATGCGGATGCCTTTGTCTGCCGTCCAACTCTTTCACATACGAGAAGAATGATAAAAGATAATATGAAATTAATTAAAGATTCAGGTGGTAACATTTTCTTGGGAGATGACTTCACTAAACTCAGCTCAAAGCGTATTCAAAAGTATGTACTTCCTCTTTTTGATTAGATTTAGGTTGAGTATCTTTTCAAGATAATCTAATATGTAGTATATGGATAACACCCCCCAGCCACAAGCTGCAAATACGACTGGAATCGCTTCCTTAAATGAAGCTACAATATCGTCTGCGAACTCCGGAGTGGGGACTCCCCCTGTTAGTCTTATTGATGAAACGATTCACGAAATTGATGACCTAGAAAAAAAGGTTAAATCTGTTGCCATGCCACTAGATCTGCAAGAAAGAGCTCTCAGAAGTATAGATCGTCTTCGTCGTATGGCTAAAAGGGGAAGCTATTCTTCCGAATTTGAGTCTGTGGATAAATTTGTATATTGGATTACGAGTATCCCTTGGGGAAAGATAACTACGGATAATCTTGATGTAAATAATGCCAAGGTCCTTATGGATAAAACTCACTACGGTATGGATACCGTAAAGGACCTAATTCTCGACTATCTTGCTGTAATGCAGCTTAATTTGGCGCAAAAGGGTAGGGAAGCTGTGGCTGCAAATGAGAATCAGGATGCTACTATGGCTACCTTACGTGGTTCTTCCGCCAATGCTCCGGTTATGCTTTTTGTCGGATTGCAAGGTGTAGGTAAAACTTCTATCGCAAAGTCCATTGCCTCTGCAATGGGGCGTAAATTCGTAAGAGTATCATTGGGGGCTATAGGTAGCGTTACAACTCTTAGAGGGCAATCTAAGGCCTTCCTGGACGCTGAACCAGGGCAGATTATCAAGGCCCTTACCAGAGCGGGTACAATGAATCCGGTGATCCTCATAGACGAGATTGATAAGGCTAGCGGTAACTCTAGTTTGCTTAGTGACGTTATGGCTGCTCTGCTTGAAATTCTTGACCCTGAACAGAACAGTCACTTCCTGGATCACTATCTCGATTATCCAGTTGATCTCTCGCAAGTTTTCTTTATATGTACAGCAAACAACCTTGGTACATTATCGGCAGCATTGCTGGATAGAATGGAGGTTATAAGATTCACAAGCTACTCAGATGAAGAGAAGGTTGTAATCGCCAAGAACTATTCCCTTCCAAAAGTTATAAAAAATACTGGCATAGATCCGGCAAATATTATTATTGAAGAAGAGGTTTGGCCTATGCTTGTTCGTCCGGTTGGTTTTGACGCTGGGTTACGACAACTTGAAAGGAACCTTGCTACTTTAGTTCGAAGGGTTGCTAGAATGATTATTGCAGGAGAACCTACTCCAATTAGAATAAATTCTCAGAACTTGCGTCAGTTTGTGCTTCCTGATCAGGGGCCACTTAGTTAGTTTCGGTATATCCTTTCGCCTGTATATTGAAGGAATTATAGTATTGCCCTTTGGCTTCCATTAACTCTTTGTGAGATCCTTTCTCAATTAGTTGTCCGTTTTTGAGCACAAAAATACATTGAGCATTCTTAATTGTATTGAATCTATGAGATATCACAATGATTGTCTTATCTTTGTAATGCTTATATATCTTGTTGAAAATTCTAAACTCAGCGTCAGAATCGATTGAGGATGTTGGCTCATCAAGTATTAACATTGGAGCGTTTCTATAAAAAATTCTCGATAGAGCAAGCTTCTGCTCCTGCCCTTTAGAGAAGTTCATTCCATCGTCGAACCATTTAGATAGTTTATGTTTGGTTCCTTTTGGTAGTTTATTTATATCCTTTTCAATCTCAGCAAGTTTTAAAGCTTCTTTAACATTTCCATTGCTGAATTTAGTCCTATTTAATTTTAAGGACTCTTCAATTGTTAGGTATGCATAGCGGTTATAGTCTTGAAAGAGAATTCCAATAGACTGGTAGTATGTGTTCAGGTCTATGTTTTTAATTGGAACATCGTTTATTAATATCTCCCCGCTTGTTGCATCGTAGAAACGAAGTAAAAGTTTTATTAAAGTAGTTTTTCCTGCACCGTTCAATCCAATGATTGCAATCTCATCGTACGGATTTATTGTAAAGCTCAGGTTTTTAAGCGCGTATGTTTTGGATTTAGGGTATTTGAAGCTAACGTTTCTAAATTCAATCTTAGGAGGTCGACCTGTGTTCACTTTGGTATCTCCACTTTGAATCTCATTCTCAAACTCCATTATATCTTTTACATACTCAAGAACCTTTGATCTGTCGTACATAAAAACAAGGGATCCAAGAGTTGTCTCAATTAAATTCGATAGGGAAGTTGCTCGCCCCCAATAGAAAGAGAGATCTCCGATTGTACCCTTGGTTTCAATTATTTTCTGCATAATCATTAATCCTGACAATATGCCTTGTATTCCAAATATACTTAGCCATGCCTTACGTTTTGCGAGATTGCCATAGTATTCAAATTCTCTGGCATTCTTTTTAGTTGCAATGTTATTGATAAATTTGAAGATTCTTTCTCCAAGGTTGTTTGCCCTCACCTCGTGTAAATCCCTATCGGTTGTTAAAGTCCCTGCAGCATACCAGTATGCTCTATTTAACTGTACTAGGGACTCATACATCTGTCTTCTCTCTAAAGTAGATTTCAATTCTAGTACCGCACTTGGGATTGAAAGAAGTACAAGTATTAGGGTTAATAATGGGTGGAAGGCTAGTAGTACTCCAAGGGATCCTAATAGCGCAATGACATTACTAAAAGATACTATTATCTGGTTATAAATCGATGTTACCCGGTCAATATTTTCAGTAGCTTTTTTGATTCTATCGTTAAATGAACCGTCTTCGTGCTTGGCAAAATCTAGGGTTGAAATCTTTCTATGAACGGCAGAGTATATTTCAGTGTCGTATATCACGTGAAGTTTTGAATCTAGATAGTAATTGAGGTTAGCAATCAAAGTTTCTGATACTTCGTAAATTGCATATAATGTTGCCCAAAGATATACCTCATCAATGAGATCGTAGAAGGTAAGGATTTCTCCCTGTAGGGCCTCTCCAAATTGGTTAAGAATCTGTGCAAATATGTAGCTGCTGATAATAGGGGAGACAGTAATAATTACTCTGGTTAGAAGCAGCAAAAGTGATTCCCACTTTGAAAATGAGAATACCCATTTAAAAGCCCAAAATATATTGCCAAAAAAGTCCTTCAGCGTATACTTTCGTTGCATGTGTTTGAAATAGAAATTATCGAAGATAATTATACTCCCAAATATCTACTAATAACAAGGATTATGCCTACTCACCTCTAAAAGGGTTCTTTATTCTTAGAATATCAACTTCAGTTAGGGGTTTTGAAGGTAAAGTTTTTGATCTTACGTCTTTAGTTATTTTTATATACTCTGGTGTCTTGCTGTATAGTTTCTCTTCTGCCTTTTTGAACATCTCCAAGTCTTTTTCTAATTGGTTTTGTGGGATAGAGGATGGGTCTATTTTTTGAGTTACTAAGTAATCAGCTGCGAGGGAGTTACCAGCCACCTGAGTCCCAGTATTACTGTTTATTGTTGTTGGTTGGTTGATTGGATCCACCACTTGGTGTGTTAAAAACTAATCCCTGCGGGGTAATATGCCCCTTGTTTGCTTGAAGTTTCTTTCTTTCCTCCACTATCTGTTCAGTTAGGCTTTTCGTTTGTTGTTGTTGAGTTGGACCTTGCTGTTGGGCTAAGGCTTTGAGATATTCTTCCCTTTCTTTGATGATATTTTCAATATTCGACTTTTTCTTGCTGATAGCCCCTTGAATCACATTTCTTTCATTGGTGCTAACTCCGCTTTTAATTGGTCTTTGCATAGCAGGTGGTTCGAATAGTTGTGATAGCTCTTCGAGGGTTCCTTCTCCAATCTTTCTTCCTTCCGCCTCGCGTTTCTCAATCTCTTTTGGATCCGAAGATATAATTTCATTCTCCGCATTGCTTGAAACCACTTGTATAGCTACGTGATTGGATCCGGCAAAGAATATCCCCTGTCCTTTATCACAGTTTAGAAGGAAATTCTTCTCTCCTTCTGATAGGTTAAACACTTCCTGAAGTCTTCCAATTGAAGAATGGCTCTGTTTCATAAGCATTTGGATTGCAGAGTTCGAAATAATAGCCCTACCCATATCATTTTTGAGGAAGTCGTCCACGTCCTGTGTAATTGTAGTGAGGCCTAAGTAGTATTTTCTTGCTCTTTTCGCAATCGAGTACATGAATTTCGCTGAGTCTGGATTCTGCATCATATACCAAGCTTCATCAACTATCATTATTCTTCTCTTTCTATCCTTACGTACTCTTGTCCAGATATAATCAAGCATAAGGTACATAGCCATAGGACGGAGTTCTTCCTGAAGGTCTCGAACACTGAATACTGTGAAAGGATTATCCAACTCAACTGTACTTGGCTCGTTGAAAATCCCTGCACCGCTACCGATGATATATCTTTCCAATCTTCTCGCCATATTATGTGCTTCTTCCTCAGCCATTCCTTTGAGTACCTTATACAAATCTTCAAGCATAGGAGGTTTATTGTTCCTCTGGGTTGTTGGATCAAGAGTTATTCCTTTCTCTCTATATGTCAGCAAAAGAGCTCTGTCGAGGATAGACATCTCGATATTGGTAAGATTTTCAAAGAGAATACGGAAGAAACCTTGCAAAGAGAGAAGTTTCATTCTCAACTCGTCGTCATTTGGATCCCCCAATCCGGATAGCTCAAACGGATTCATTTTCTGTCCTTTATCCTGTGAGAAGGATATATAGGCTCCATCTACTGCTTCGCATAGATCCTTATACTCTTTTTCAGGGTCTATGATGATTATCTGTGTTCCAAGCATGAGGCTTCTGATAGCTTCAAGTTTAACGAAATAGCTTTTACCTGCTCCTGATTTTGCAAATACTACGGTATTAGCATTCTCCATCTCAAATCTATCGAAGATTACCAAGCTTCTGTTGTGCTGGTTGATTCCATACATGATTCCGTGATCCATGGTTAACTCGGAGGTTACAAATGGAAAAGTTGTCGCAAGAGAGGTGGTATCCATGTTTCTAGTTATGTATATTTTGTCTAAACCTAGAGGTTGGGTGCTGATTATTCCCTGCTCCTGCTGAAGCATAGCTGGTTTTGCAACTACATTAATGGCCGCAAGAGTGGATACGGCGTTTCTTGTTATTTTCTCCAAAGTTTTTATGTCTTTAGCCGAGATGGTTACGTACATTCCAAAGTGGAAGAATTTCTCTGTACCTTCTGCGATTGAGTCTTGTAATTGCTGTGCATCACTTAGGGCGACCTTAATAGATGGGTCTAAAGCTTTTCTCCCTTCCATTTGTGAGTATAGGGTCGCTTCAAGTTCTCCGATTTTCTTCTTAAGTTTATCTAGAATTATTTTGGTATCTACAGGATAGTAGAAGGTGCTTATTCTCAACGAATGTTCGAAGTTGATAATAGGGGAGAGCCAGTTAGGACCTACAAATCTTGGGTAGCCGCTTACAAATAGAGTTCGGTAGTAGTAGTCACCAATCTGTACATGATTAAAATCAACTTCAAGATCTAGTGGGGCCAGTATATCTTTGATTGTTAATCCTTCATAAATATCAGATGATTGGTATTTCTCTTTTCCGGTATCTAGTGGGTCCTCGGCGTCTCCTTCTTCATCTTCATTTTGAGGAGCAGCTTTTTTATTTTTAACGAATTTATCGAGGATATTTGTAACTATTTTTGATGGATCAAATCCTTTCTTCTTTTTCTCAACCACTGTTGGGTCTACTCGCTCTCGCTTTGCCTTTTCCTCTTTCGTTTCTTTGTCTTTTTGAATTTCATCGTATATTTGAGCTACTTTTTCCACAGGCTCCTGTATTGTTGTATTGAACTCATCCAGCTTTTTTGTAGCAGCTGACTGAAAGGTCTTTTCAAATTTTGGTTCTTTATTAAATGGGCTCATTCTGCTTCTGGGTTGTATATACTATACATTATTTCCATTAATTCATTCGATGTTAATTGATGACCCATTAATCCCATTCTGCTTAACTGCTTAAGCATGTGGTCTCGTTTAGGGTATAGGAAGATCTTGGCCTGCTCAATTAACCTCTCTTTCTGTTTACGGCTCATCTCTTGTTTGGCTTTGTCATCCTTTTTAGGAAGGATTCCTGAGGGTTTTACAACACCGACAGGGTTGTACGGAATTATTATGTAGAACTTTTTATCTAAAACGTCATTCTGAACAATAAGGTTCTGTATGAATTGGGTATATATTTCAAGCTGTCTTCTTAGTCCATCGCTCATAGGTCTTGTTAGCTGTCCTTGTAGATAGTCAACGTAGTTTCCAATGTCTATTCGGTTTGTTCTAATAAGAATTTGGATGTGGAAATTTAGCGAGTTTAGAAGTCCGGCGAAGGCATATATTTTGTTATCCTGCTCGAACTCAGAGAGCAGATCGAAGTTTACAGCAGTTGTCTGGATTACTAGGGATACTGTACCTGTCTGGGTTATAACGAAATCGTCCATTATTTCTTTAACCTCAATGTGGTCTTGAGTTGATGCGTTTACTTTTGCTCTTACTTTTGCATCCATTTCAACTAACCAAGGATAAGCTTAATAATCGGGAATGGTTTTCCATCTAATGCAATCTCAATATTACCATAAGTTTTGTCATTATCTTGTACTAGAAGTTTATAGATTCCCGGCTCTAGAGGTTTCGTCATCGTTACAAGCCCGTCCTGATCCGCTCTTTGTGCAAATATTACTGAACCATTGGACCTTTTAAGAGCAACTATTGATCCGGCTTTTGCCACCGATTCTCTGTTTATTATTTTAAATCCAATAAATAGATTTTCATTCCCTGATTCCGTCTGGAAGTTTTTAAGTGTTTCCCTTGATATTAATATTGCCCCGGGAGCTGGGGTGTACTGTTGTAGTACTGGTTGATCCGCGGATTCTTGTTTTACTGGCTCAGACTCAACAGGATAGGGTGCTTGTGGTTGAAGAAGGGAAGGAGTTGGAGCAGATCCTAACGTTGCACCTGCTTCTTTGCCTATTGCCTCTAAACGCATCTCTTCTTCCTTGTCTAATTCTGTCAGCTTTGATCCTTCAATAAATTGGTTCTGTTTTACGGGATCTGCACCCACAATTTTGGCTGAACCAGCTTCATTTGGGTTACGTTGCATTGTCCCTTGTGTCATTTCCATCTTGTCAGTTATCTGATTCTTATCCAGTAACTTCTCATTCTTCCATACTCTTTGTGTAGGATTCGTGATCGCCCAGATATAGTTTTTGAGGAATATATCGGCCTTTTGGTCGTTTATAGGTACTAATCCCAGGAAAAGACCTATGGCGGAAGATACGACAAATACAGGAATTGCGATTATCCCTGGAAGTTCACCCCTTGTGAAAAAGTATAGGAATATTCCACCAAAGCCGATTCCGATTGCCATATATACGAATTCTCTAACTGTGAACTTGGTAAAAAGTTTAAACTCAATATCAAGAATATTTTGTGGTATAGGGTGTTGCTTCATACCTACTATTATTACATAAAAATACTTTCAAATCAGCTTCTATCATTATTTTTTCTTTGATATTATAGTTTTGTGGCTAATAATGCAAAATTGATTAACAATCTAAGAATATTTCGATCAAATATGGGGGCTCAGACTACCCAGTCACATGTTAAATATATTTTCAATGGTGAAGACAGGGTTATTCCTGATAATTCAGATCTGGCTGGTGTTTATAAGAAAGTTCAGGAGTATGTTAGATACTTAAATATCTTTGGGTGGGTGAAGTATATTGCGATAACTGGGTCGTATGCAGCGGAGAAATCTCGTCCTGAAGATGATATCGATCTTTTTATCGTTATAGAGAACGGTAGATTGTGGTGGTATAGGGGACTTTTAACCATTCACCCAGCGCTTCGTAGGGTGATGAGAAGAGATAATCATAGTAGTGATAATGCAGGAAAGTTGTGCATTAATCTAATCGCGCAAGAGCGGGGGGTCTCTTTTGATCCTGATCTTTTCACTTTTCATGAACTATATTTTATGCTTCCAGTTTTCAATGCTGAGTATAGAAATACTGTCTTGAATCATAATGGTTGGGTAAAGGAGTTTGGTGGTTATGTTGAAAAGGCCAATAAAAGAGAAACTCCAAAAGCCACTTCAGGTTTTACCTATTTTCTGTGGAGGGTTTTTGATTTAGTTGCCTTTATACCTCAGCTTTGCTTTATGTATGTCATGGGGCATAAACCTAATCTACGAAGAATTATAGAAGCGTATAGGAAGGGTAGGATTGAGTTCTATCCAAGTGATTTCAAGAAGGAAAAACTAGATCTCTATAATCAGTCTAGATAGATTACCTGAGCCTGAGAGATTATCTCTTCAGGAATTTCATCTTCGCGTATTGCCGTTATAAATGTTTGTTGCTCGTTAAATATCTCTGATTTAAATATCTTTTTAATATTATCGTCATCCAGCTCGGAAGGAATGTCATCGAGCATAAGAATTGGTTTAAACCCTTTCTTTTGGGTATAAACTTTATGTGTTAAATACATCAGTTTTATTATTGCAAGGCGTTTTTCGCCTCGGGATCCGAATCTCTTAACATCTTTGCTGGTTATAATATTCCAGTCGTCACGGTGAGCTCCTATGTTTGTATGTGATAGGGCGACATCCTTCTTGAAACTCTTTACAAATGCTTCGCTATACATCTTTGCAAGACTTTCTGGAGTCATAAGCTCTTCAAAAGTTTCTAACTCCAGCGATGATATGTACTCCATTCTAAAATCTTCATCCTTTAGCATATGTAAGTACTCGTTTCTTATTTGCAGGAGTCTTGCTGATACTTTTCCTAGCTCTTCGCTCCAATATTTTATCTGGTTGTCATAAGGAGGGATAACGCCTGTTTCATAAAAGTTTTTTGAAAGTTTTTTGATGTAGCTGTTTCTATGTCTAAGTAATTTTTTATATTTATCGAGTTGCTCTTTATAGATTGGATCAATTCTTTTTAACGAGTCATCAAGAAATTCTCTTCTTTTAGAGGGTGATATTAAAAGTATTTCTATCTGTTCTGGGCTGAAAATAGTTGCTCCAAAACGTTTAAAGAATCTTGTGGTTGATGTATTTTTGCCGTCAATCTGATAATTTCGCTTGGCATCATCTCTATATATTGCAAAGGTGTTTTCATGACCTTCTTCTTCTACAAGGGCTTCTATTCTGAAGTAGTTATCATCAATATTAAAGATATCTTTATTTTCAGACCATGGAGAATTTCCTGTGGTTAGGTAGTATATGGCCTCAAGAAGGGAACTTTTTCCTCTGGTATTCTTTCCAATAACTACAATGATATTTTTATTGAATTCAAATACCCGTTTTTTAAACTGTCTAAAGTTTAGCAGTTTTAATGACTTGATCATTATCCTAGGTCTTAAGTATAGCCAGAAACGCTCCTTGAGGAATATTAACTTTCCCAATCATCTTCAATCTCTTCTTTCCTTTTTTCTGTTTCTTAAGCAGCTTCATACGTCTGGTTACATCTCCTCCGTATAGTTTTGCCGTTACATCTTTTCTTAATGCACTAATGTCTTCTCTTGCGATTACTTTCGCTCCAATTGCCGCCTGAAGAGGAAGCTGAAACTGTTGTCGTGGAATTTCTTCTTTCATCACTTTAAGAAGTTTAGCTGCTCTGAATCTTGCGTCCTCTCTTGTTTCTAAGAAACTTAAGGCTGGAATCTCCTCCTTATTTACCAATACGCTTACCTTTACTAAATCAACAGGGAAGTAATCAATGAACTCGTATTCCATTGATGCGTATCCGTTAGATATGCTTTTTAAAGTATCAAAGAAGTTAGAAACTAACGAGGCTAGAGGCATGTCGTACATGAGTTTTATGTATACATCGTTGAGAGCTTCCGCACCCCCTTCGTTAAGGTATATTGTATTCACATATTCACCTCTTCTGTTTCGTGCGAGCTCCATTATTGCCCCTATATATTTCTCTGGAGTTAGAATTTCAAGGCGAACAAGTGGTTCTCGTATCTCGGCTATTTGTGATGGGTCTGGTACTTCATCTGGAGTCTGCACTTCAAGTTCTTCTCCATTCGTTTTTGTAATTCTATACTCCACGGTTGGAGCGGTTATCACTAGATCTACATCATATTCTCTCTCTAATCTTTCTTGGATAATTTCCATGTGTAAAAGTCCGAGGAATCCACATCTGAATCCTGCTCCTAGCATATTTGATCTTTGATCTGTGAATACTAACGCTGCATCATTGAGAGCCAGTTTATTTAGAGCGACTTTTAAGCTGTCATATCCTTCTGCATCAACAGGGAAGAAAGATGCAAATACGTTTGGTTTTGGCTGTTTATATCCGGGGAGGGGTGTGGTATCTTTCTTATTAGATATTGTGTCTCCGACTGTGAACTGTCTGATGTCTTTCATTCCCGTCGCTATATATCCTACTTCTCCTGCTGATAACGTTCCGGTTTCTTTCAAATCTGGGGCAAAAACTCCAAACTCGGTTGGGGAAAAGTTCTCTCCTTTTTGAAGCATAGTTAGCACATGGCTACTTTTATCTTTCATATTTAGTTTCCCATCTACAATCCTCACGGCTACAACTACCCCTCTATGTTCGTCGTAGAATGAATCAAAGATTAGAGCTTTAAGGGGGGAGTTAATATCGCCCTTTGGAGCAGGGGTTCTTTCTACAATAGCGTCTAGAAGCAGATCTATGTTTTGTCCTGTCTTGGCCGATACTTTAATAATATCTTCCTTTGGCAGGTTTAATAGGTTCGTAATATCTCTTTCTCTCTGTTCTATATTGGCAAAGGGTATATCGATCTTGTTGATAACTGGAATTATTTTAAGCCCTAAATCGAGGGCTTTGCGGGTGTTTGATATAGTTTGGGCTTGGATACCCTGTTGAGCATCCACAAGCAGTAACACGGCCTCACATGCTGCAAGAGAACGGGATACTTCATAGGAGAAGTCTACATGACCTGGAGTGTCTATCAGGTTTAGCTGGTGTCCTTTCCAAAACATTCTTGCAGCTTGGAGTTTAATGGTTATTCCTTTCTCTTGTTCGAGATCTAGTCTATCAAGTACTCTTTCCTTTCTTTTCTCTCTTCCCAAATCCGCGTGGGTTTGTTCAAGGATTCTATCCGCAAGAGTTGACTTACCATGGTCGATATGGGCAATGATAGAGAAGTTACGAATTTTATTTTGATCGTGAATATCCGACATAATCCTGAAATTATACAGTTTTTATCGTAAATGAGGAATATCCTTTATTTCTGGACAATTTGAACCTCAACAGTATTGTTGAAGCTTACCTTGTTACTCGATGTAAACTTGAGGTATGCGATATCGTCTGACTTTCCATCAAGCTTGATAGAGTGGGTGAATGGCTCACCTTGTTTTGATACTAATATGTACTCTTTTTCATCCAAAATTAGAGATACTTCGGTATTTGATGGCTGGTATAGTATGGCGCTTACTGAAACGTCTTTAATATCTGAACTGTTATTTACTATCTGTAGTATTGGTTTGGAGTATCGGCCTTTTTCATGGGCTATTATAGTATTGCGATATCTGAAAATTCCTTCAGCAGGGAAATCCAAAAGCTCTTCTTTCATATAATCATGGATACCACCTACCAGTACAACTCCTATGTTTGGATTGTCCTGTTCTCCAAGTACATTACGATCGTTAACTGATGATCCTTTTGTTCTTGGGGAGAGATTCATAACGGTGAGAGTAGGGAGGAGAAGGAGTAGAAGCATTCCTATTATTGCAATTGGGTCTAACATACTTCCCAATTTATTTCTTATTCTTTTTACCTCTCTTTTAACCATGTTAATAGTATACTTGATTATCTCTTGGGTATATTTTATCAGTTTCCATTTCGTATGTCTTTATCATTCCCCACGTTGCAAGAATCGAGAGCACCCCTGATAGGATTCCTATCCACATATGGGTGAATCCTGAAATACTTGATGATATACAAACTCCTGAAATGATCCATAGGAACATTGTCCATACAGTTATTTTAAGCACAGATGTTTTATCGTTTAATACCCACTTAAGAATATTCAAACGGGTAAGCTTAACTATTGTTCTTGGATTTTCTCTTGCACTTTGCATGAATAGCTTTCGAGCTAGTATATAGAAGGTTGGTATGGCAATTAAAGCTAGGGTTATCAAGTTTGAATATGAATTGATGAAAAGTACGTCAGAATACTCCTCAAGGTATACTTGAATTGAAAAAAGAGTCTGTCTACTTGATTCGATTGAAAATTGTAATTGGGCGGCAGCTATCAGTATAAATACTGATACAAACTTCCCTACTACCATTAAGCTCGCAGGCAGTATTGAGAGTTTAAGCGCTCTTATCAGTAGCTTTGACATTGGCGGCAGTTTTTTCTTTATTTAGTTTCTTAGATAATCTAGAAATCTTTCTACTTGCAGCTTCTTTTTTGATGACATGGCTCTTAGCAGCCTTGTCGAGTACCTTGTTTAACTGTGGAAGCATCTTTACTGCTTTATCAAAGTCTTTGGCATTAATTAAAGTGTTTAACTGTTTTACAGCTCTCTTAATTCTATCCTTCAATCTTGTATTGAAGACTGTTCTTTTTTCTGTTTTTCTTAAATCTTTAATTGATGCTTTTAAATTTGCCATACCTATTTGTTCTATATGTTATACCGTGATTATATAGATAAATATTTAATTTGTAAACGAGAATTTGCTTAATTTATTTGTAAAACCCCTGTTTATCAATTACACTAGATATTGATATGAAAAAGTCAGAGTTGATAATTGCATCATTATTTTTTACACTTTTAGTTATTGGAGGTGTATCCTGGGCTCTAATCTCAAAAAATCGGCTTGAACGGAAAGTTGATCAGAACAGTCTGGACGAAGTTAAAGGTGTAACAGATCTTTCTCTGTATCCAAAAGTTATTAATGTGGCACCTAACTTAGCTGTTGTAGATAAAGTTTACACCTTTACTCCAAAGATAAGCGTAGGGGAGGGTGATATTACTGGTATTAAATTAGAAGTAGTCGCAGGGCCAGACTGGTTATTTATTGAGAATAATATGTTGTTTGGAATTCCAGGTAAAAGTGATATAGGGGATTCAAAAGTTATACTTCGTATATGGAATTCTTCTGTATATTCAGATTTTATTTTCTATGTAAAAGTTTATGAAGAAAACTCTGGGGATAATTAGCCTGTTAGTCCTGCTTGCTGTAAGTGGGGTTTTGCTTGCTTTAAAGAAAGACGATATTGTTAGCTATTTAACTCCGCAAAAGGATTGTACTCCATTTAATATGCTTGTAAATAAAGAGGTAAAAGATAAAGTGGTGATTAGTTGGGAGACGAAAGGAAAATGTACTGGAGTTGTTAAATTTGGAAGAGATGTTGAGAGTCTTGATTATTGGTTATCATCAAAGTTCGAGAATAAGAAGAATGTTGTTACGATTGATACCCAAACGTATAAAAATATTAGGTATTTTGTAATTGTTTCTAATAATGAAGTTTACGGACTTGATGGAAAAGCTGTGTCTATTGATTAGTTCTTCTTTTTATTCTTTTTCTCGATTGTATACAATGACTTCTCTTCAAAGTATCTCTTTGGTTCGGTTATTTTGAGAAGGAATAATTTTATCCCATTGTATGAATTTGATGTTAGTAATTGCTTAGAGTATCTATCGCTTACGTTTGATCTATAGAATGCGACAGCAAGTACTATTATCATTAATCCTAATATTCCCTTGGCAACTGTACTATCAAATAGTGCAGTCTCGGGGGCAGTACAAGACTGGGCTACTGTTACAGATGATTGAGATCTTAGCTTGGTGGAATCGGATGGTGTATTCAATGGAGTTACTATAACTTCATTCAAGTTTGTTCCGGACAAGGCTGCTGAGTTTGCTGTTGCGTTGAAGGTTATAGTCATTGTATTTCCGGCTGCAACATCCCATCCTCCAGTCTTCTGCCATACGATTTCTTGAGTGCTCCCTACTGTTGTTACTGTTACAACCCCGGTGTCTGCAACTGCCTGTCCGTTAATCTCAGTGCTACCTGCGGTATATGTAAATCCAAGAGGTAGTTTATCTTTTATGGATACTATATTTTGAGATACATCATCCGTATTCTCGACTCTGACGGTGTACTCGATTGAGTTGTTTGGAGCTTGTCTCTCAAGGCACTGTCGGGATCCAGATTTTGTTGTTACAAAGCTTGACTGTACTGGTGTCTCTCCATCGCTTGGTTCGTTATCAGGATCTTCTGGGTCTGTTGGATCTGTAGGTTCGTTATCAGGATCTTCTGGGTCAGTTGGTACTTCTCCGTCAGTTGGTGTTCGGTCTGGAAGTTCCTCGGATACAGCACATACCTCCGATTCAATTTCTTTTCCGTCGGCTATTACAGTTGCAACTATGTCGTACTCGTTAGATTCCTCGTCAAGGACTGCAAAGGTATTTGAGGATACAAAATTATCTGTGTCGTATAGGAAATCTTTATCCAGGACGATGGTATTGTCTGCAAGTTTATCTAGAACATCCTTTGTTGTTGTGGCGGTCCCGTTAGTTCCCAACTCAAACTTAACCGCAAGAGACTTTGGAGCTACTGGTAGATTTAATTCTAAGAGCAGGTCCTCCACTTTAATCTCTTCGTCGTTGGATAGATTTACAGTAATCTTGTTACATGAAGCAATTTCAGGTTGAGATACTGATATTGTTCTTAAACATGCGGCAGAGGTTACATCTGCATTTGTATTTGTAGTTGCAAAAGCTTGCAGTGAGAGCTTCTCAGCGTCTTTATAATCTGAAACTTGTGTCGTTACCGTGTAGGTTTTATCTCCTCCTGTGCCTGTTACTTCTGCGCTCTCTGCAGATACCTCAACTTTTTCCCCATTGATTGTAAAACTGTATCCTTTATATGGATTATCATCTGTGCTTGAAGTGTTTGAAGGGGCTTTGAATGTTGCCTGGAGTGTGACAGCCTCGTCGGGGGATACTGAGTTTGCTATTCTCTCGTCTTCTGAGTTTAATATTGCCATATCTATACAGCCTGGAGTTGCCGAGAACTGTTCTACATTACAGCCTAGAATTGTAGGGGATTCCTGTGATGATTTTACTGATGAGGCTGTTCTAGGATCACATGTTACAGAACACTGTCCTTCACTGTTTAAAGTTCCCGTTCTGAATTCAAATGCATTTTCTGGAGCTGCTACGCTACAGCTTGTTATCTCCGAATCAGCAAGTATAAAGTAACAACCACATCCATCTACAGCTGAGGTATCAGTAGGGGATACATCCTGAATTTGATAGAAATAGTAAGCTGTTCCTATACTTACGAGTGCTAAAATAGCCGTAATTACAAGGATTACTCTGGTTAGTGTTTTTGATCTCTTATTTGTGGGCTCCATTAAAACGGATTAGTTGAATATAATCCAGTTTAAGCAATCCTTGATGTTGTGTCAATCAAATTCTTGAAAGAAGAATTGTTATTCCAAGCGATAGATCTATGTCTCCCTTTTTACTTGTTAAATCAAGGGAAACTAGCTTTTTAAAGATGGCTTGAATATCTGACCATTTCATATCTCTCGCAATACTGCCTATTTTGCTGACAATAAATGGGTGTATTCCCGCTAGTTTGGCAATTTCAGCGCTCGTTGCGCCCTGCTTTTGTAATAAATGAACCTGCGCAATGTTTTTCATATTGTTTCCAAGCATCGCTAGTACCAAATTCGGATCTATTTGTTGATTTAGCAAGTTCTCAAATATTGTAACTGCGTTTTGAGAATCTCGTCTGTTGAGGGCATCTGTTAAATCCCAGGCGTAGATTTCAAGAGTATTGCTTACAAGCTCATCTATTAGTTTATCTGTAAGGACGTTCTCTTCACTTAAATCTAGTTTTTCAATCACATGCGCAACTCTTTCGGCGTCGTAATTGCAACGGGATACTAGCTCTTTGAGGGCAGAAGGGGTGTGTTGAATTCCTATCTGTTCGAGTCTTTTACTAGCCCAAGAGGAAACTTCTCTTTTATCTCCTTTTTCGAACAGTTCTATGTTTTTACCAAAGAACTTGAAATATTTGGTTGTCTTGTTTATTTTCTGATCTTCCCAAATTATAAAATCGGAAATTCTTTTGTCAGCGTTTTTAATTAACTCTTCTATAATTCCTTCTTTCTCTTTATTTCTATATAGTCTTTTAAGTATATAGATGGCTTTTTCTTGGAATAGGTTGTTTGAGGATAGATGGGTTATTATCTCTTTTGGGTCGGAACTATCTGCATCCAGTGTGATAATTTCGATATCGCTGTCTCCCTTTTTCTGAAGGGCCACATCTTTCGCTCGTGCTAGGCTGAGGTATGTCTCTTGTCCGTGTATTAAAATATGCATTTTATTGCGGATTAGATGGTTGAGTTTCTGTTGCAGTTTTACCTAGGAGAATAGTTAAATCCTCTCCATTCAGATCAGATGTTATGTAATCGGGTTTGGTTGTGGAGGTTGTTTTGAAGTATCCTGCGAAAGTATTGATGCTGGTCTGGAATTTATCAGCCTCCTTTGAATATACCACTGTTCCTGTCTTATCTGAGTATAGTGTTCCCATAAAGAGGATATTGAGGTATGGATATTTACTCTTCAATTCGGTTGTTACCTTTTGAGCCTGTGCATATGTAATACCCGCGTCATAAACTCTTATAACTGGATCTTCTTTGAAAAGCTGTGGCTCTTTTTGAACTGAGTTTACGAATTTTATAAGCTCAGTATATGTTGGAACAACTCCGTCTACCGATTGTACTGTGTAAAGTTGTGGAGAAAATCCTGGAAGGTTGCTTCTAAGTCCACTTCCTCCCATAAGTAATCGACCCCCTGCAATACTGGGTTCCAAAACAAAAGAGAATACTTTCCCAGGGTTCTCTTTCTGCTTTAGTCCAATGTTTATCGCTGCTTGAATCTCCTCGGTTGTAAAGGTTGATAGTGTTAAATTCTTTTCCAACGCATCTAATATTTCAAGTACTTTCTGAGGATTTAGCAGGGTCCCTGACGATAGTACTTTATCTTTAACAGCTATCAATACTCGCTGTTGTCTTCTTCCTCTTGCGAAGTCACTTCCTTCTGTTCCTGCTGCATGTCTTGATCTTGCATACTGTAATGCTACTGTTCCGTTCATTGTCTGAGGACCTTCTTTAAAGGAGATTGTTTGAGCCATGCCGGGGAGGAGGGCGCAGAAATATTTAGTCTTTTCGGTTCCATCCAGTGGGTAACAGGTGTCTGTAAAGGAGTTTTCAACATTTACAGTAACTCCCCCCAATGTATCAATAATTTTTTTAAATCCTTGTAGATCAATCATTGCGTGATACTGGATTTCCAGACCAGTGGTATTTTTAATAGCTTTTTCTAGGAAAGCAAATCCGCCTCCTTTAGATCTTTTTTCCCCGGTTGCATACATAGCGTTTATCTTTTGGAAGTATCCTTTGGGCTCTGCAGGGATTTCTACATAAAGGTCTCGAGGGATTGAATACATTACTGTGTTACCGGTGTCGTAGTTGTATGAGGCAATTATCATTGTGTCTGTGTTTTGCAGCTTGCTTTTATCTCCTCTGGAGTCAATTCCTACTAGAAGTACATTTGTATATTTGCCAGTAGAATCTTTTTTTAGCTCAGGGTCTTTTTTACCACCAGTGATTATGTCTTGGGGTTTTATTTTCAGTCCTATGTTGTTGGTAAAACTAAATACTCTGTATGCGTAGTAACCACATGCTATTAGTACAAGAAGAAGGATAACTTTTGCCGCTAATTTTGAGAACTTTTTCAGATCAAATTTCTTTTTATTATCTTTTGAAGGGGTTTTATTTCCCTCCAGCTCTGAAATTGAGGTAGGGTTGTCTCGTAAAAAAGACTTATCTGCAAGTCTTTTATAGATGATTCTTCTGTCTTTGTCTGATGCTTTCATCGATATTTCCATGGCCATCTATTCTATCGTAAATAGTTTGCGATATTAAGTAGGTGCTCCTGATAGGTTGTAGCATAGTATGGGGTTCCATCTTTTGAATGGATGTAGAAATAATATTGATTTGCTTTTGGATTCTTGGTTGCATTTATTGCAGAAAGGCCTGGATTTGCAATTGGGGTAGGGGGAAGGCCAGGTCTGGTATATGTATTGTATGGCTGATCTAAATCGATGTCTGCTTTCGATAGCTCTCGTCTCCAATCTTTATAGTAGTAAAGGAGAGTTGCATCTATTTGTAGTAGCCATCCCTCTTTTAGCCTTCTTTTAATTATATCTGCAATCATTGGTCTATCCTGATCTGTCATTCCTTCTCTTTCTACCATGCTAGCAATAATTATATCTTCATAAGTGTATACACCCCCTGTCTTAAGGATGAATGTATTTACTAATGTTTTTATTACATAATCTTCTGTTGATTGTTTCGGTAAAAGGTACTTATCAGGGAATAGGAAGCCTTCAAGGTTAGAGAGCCCTTCTATCGTAAGTCCTAAAGTTGCTATGTAAGTTGGATCTTCTGTTAGGGCTAGAAATTTAGTAGCTTGGAATACTGCATCGGGCTCTTTTTTAAACTCATCCTCAAGAAGTTTAGCAATCTGATCTTTCCTCATCCCTTCTCGAATTGTTATC
>DDBW01000008.1:0-8154 GCA_002335495.1 Candidatus Dojkabacteria bacterium UBA2022
TGCTTCAATCATACTTGAAGGTAGGGTTTGGGAGGCAGAGAAAAGGTAAAAGAGCTCAAGAGGATTTGAAGCTGGTTGCGTATCATGAGGCTGGTCACGCTATTGTTGCTAAATACACAGAAGGTGCAGCTCCAGTTGAGTTAGTATCAATGGTGTCTAGAGGGAGTTCTGGTGGAGTAACGGTGTTTGTTCCAGAGGATGATAGGAGTATGGAAACAAAGCGAAAGTTGCTGGCTCAGATTCAAACCGCTGTTGGTGGAAGGATTGCTGAGGAGGTATTCCTTGGGGATATTTCTACTGGCGCTTCTGGAGATATTAAGATGGCTACTAGAATTGCTAAAATGATGGTGAGGCAGTGGGGAATGAGCGATAAGCTTGGGTTTGTTCAGTACGGTGATGCTGAAGAAACTACTCATCTTGGTTATAGTTATGGAGGTGGTAGGGACTATAGTGAAAAGACTTCTGAAATAATTGATAATGAGATTCAGAGGGTTATGGATGAGGCTTTGGATAATGCGAGAAAGATATTAAAGAATAATAAAGATAAGGTAGAGGCTCTTGTTAAACTTCTTCTAGAAAAGGAAGAGGTTGGTAAAGAGGAGTTTAATGCTTTATTTGCGTAGACATATTCTGCTTCTTTCAAAATGGTGGGTAAATCTAAAAAGGTAGGTATATACTATACCTAGATTCTTTTTTATTAGGAAGCTAGTCTGTTAAATATATCTCTAGGTACTTGTTTAAGTCTTGCTCGAACACTATATTCTTTTACTTCATTAACAATTTTTTCAAACCGGGTTAGAGATTCGCTGTTGTTATTAAATGCGACTGGCTCAATTTGGATGAAATTTGCAAGAGGTCCCGCATCACTAGCACCAAGTAACTGTCTGTTTGTTGCTTTAATATCTTTTACGAGTTTTTGTGTCTCTTCAGTTGTTTCTCCATTGTAGAGTGCTCTAAATATTCGTACTGATTCTATATCGCCAGGTCTTAGTGATAAGTTGAAAGCTTTTCCGTCAGGGCTGAATACAACCATAGATTGCACCTCTGCCTGTCCTGGGTCTTTACCTTGTTGTAGCTCGTTCCCTGATCTTGCGGTGTATGTAATTCCCTGTACTTGATGGTAATCTGAAACAATGTAATGTTCTCCTCCTATTGCCACTTGTCTAAATCCATCTGGATATCTTTTTGCTAATTCCTCGCCCAATTCTGATGTACCTTTGAAGTTATCAGGATTTCTTTCTCGTTCCGCATCTCTGAGATCATGAGCTGTTCTTGGGATTAGGATTCCTCCTTCGGTTTGTGGAATTGCTTGGAAACTATTATTTTGAGCGTCTAGCATATTTCTTCATTAATAGATTATTCTATTAAATAATCCATCATTTCATATAAAAAAACAAGTTCTTCGACCTCGGCACTCTAATTAGTATATAATTGGTAATGAAAGATAAAGAAATGATTCTCGCAATTGATGGTAATGCTATTGTACATAGGGCTTTTCACGCATATCCTGCGTCGCTAACTACGAGTACCGGGATACAAGATAACGCTGTCTACGGCTTCACAACAATGCTCCTTCAGGCGCTTAAACAGTTTAATCCTAAGTATGTTATCTGTACTTTCGATACCGGTAAAAAGACCTTCAGGCATACCCAGTTTAGTGATTATAAAGCGCATCGCAAACCAACGGATGAGTCTCTTAACGCTCAGTTTCCTCTTGTTAAAGAGATACTCAAAGCATTTAATATCCCATATATTGAGAAAGATGGATTTGAAGCTGACGATCTTTTAGGGACTATTGCATCATGGGTTCAGAGTGGCAAATGGAGTAACGGGGGGAACGAGCTGTATATCATAACTGGTGATCGTGACCTTTTACAGTTGATAGATAGTAACGTTCATATCTGTCTACCTAGTGGATCTTTTAGTAACTTGATTGTTTATGATAGGGAAACGGTTGCAGAGAAGTTCGGATACTATCCTGAACAGGTTACAGATTATAAAGCTATCGTAGGAGATGCTTCAGACAATATTCCTGGAGTTAAAGGGGTGGGGGATAAGACTGCTCTCGAGTTACTTGTGAAGTATCAGACTCTCGATAATCTGTATAAACATATCAATGAAATCCCTTCTAGGTATCAGACTAAGCTCGCTGAAGGAGTGGAGCAGGCGTATTTCAGTAAAGAATTGGCAACCATTAAACGAGATGTGGAGTTTGAACTGAAATTGGAAGATTGTCTGTTGCTTGATTTTGATGAGCAGGAACTTTTGGATGTATTTAGAAAGTTTGAGTTTAGGTCCTTAATAAATAAAATCCCCAAGTCGATTAACTCTAAGGAGGAAACTCCTCAGTTGGATCTATTTGGGGGATCTATTTCAAATAATGCTCAGAGCGTAGTGAAGGAGATTGAAAGTCTAGAGGCCATAAAAGGCGCAATAAGGGTAGCTTTTTATGAAATCCCTGATAATTACATGCTCGTGTCGTACGTGGATAACTCGGGAGAGGTATTTGTTAATAAAATTTCTGTGGATAACTTGCTTAAAAGTACTGAGGATATCTCGGAAGGTTGTGAAACTTATTTCTACGGGTGGGAGAATTTTGTTTCACACCCTAAAACAGAGGTTGTTGAATGGTTTGAGAGAACTAAGTGCGTTGATATGCAACTTTTGGTATTTACGTCTTCCTCCGGCCGTAAAGATTTTTCACTTGAAGGAGTTCTCTTTGATTACCTTTCTTTTAAGTCTTCATCCAATGATTACTGGAGAATAGGGGAGGCTCTTGTAAATCTTGTTCCTGCTCTTATGAATAAGGTAGAGGATATTAAGGATACCGAGTATGTTGTTGCTATGAAAAAGAAAGTATCTAAGTCCCTGGGTTATAACGTAGTTACAATGACTGATGCAGTCAGGTATATCGAAATGCCAATTTCTAAAATATTAGCGCGGATGGAAAATCGCGGGGTGATGGTTGATCGTAAAGTGTTGGAGGAGCTTAAGCTTGAGCTAAAGGATGGAATTAATGATTTGGTTAAAGATATCTACGCTGATATTGGTCACGAGGTTAACTTGAATTCTCCAAAGCAGCTGTCAGAGGTTATATATAATGAGCTGAATATTCCGGATTCTCTTGGAGGAAGAAGATCTCGATCTACAAGGGAAGAAGTTCTTTTGCAGATGAAAGACGTGCATCCTGCAATCTCTAAAATCCTTAAGTATAGGGAGCTTTCTAAAGTTTTGAATACCTACGTTTTGCCATACTTGGAGGTATTAAATACCACTGGAGTTGATCAGATTAATACTGATTTTAAGCAGACAGGTGCTTCTTCTGGAAGGTTCGCATCGATAAATCCAAATATGCAGAATATCCCTATTCGTAGTGAGTGGGGGGATAAAATAAGGAGAGTTTTTGTTCCTAGGGATGGTTTTATAATGATGGGGGCTGACTATTCTCAGATTGAGTTTAGAGTTATGGCCGATATTTCGCAGGATAAAGTCTTGATGGATGATTTCATGCAGGGAAGGGATATTCATAGGGCTACTGCCGCCAGAATTTTAAAAAAGGATGAATCAGAGGTTACAAATGCAGAAAGAAGCTTTGGAAAGACTATTAACTTTGCAATTCTTTTTGGACAGACGCAATTTGGGCTTTCGAGTATGATGAATATAGACAGGAACGATGCGCAAAAATACATTGATGAGTACTTTGAAACCTACAAAGGAGTTAAGAAATATATTGATAACGCGACTAAAGAAGCTTTGGATAACGGTTACGTACAGTCAATGATTGGTAGGACAAGGTTTGTTGCGGGATTAACATCTAGAAACTTCAATGTCAGAAATGCCGCAATAAGGGAGGCTGTTAATATGCCAATTCAAGGAGGAGAGGCGGATATAATGAAGATAGCTATGATTAAAATTAAGAGTTTAATCAAAGAGAAATATCTTGGTGAGGCATATATGCTGCTCCAAATTCATGATGAAATTATCTTTGAAGTTAAAAAGGAGAGGGCGGAAGAGTTTTCTGAAGATGTTAGAGATCTCATGGTTAATGCGATACAATTAAGTATTCCTTTGGATGTTCATATATCTTTAGGAGAATCAATGAATCAGTTAAAATAGAGTAATATGGAAAATAAGAAAGAAAAATCGTTTTCGTCATTACTATTGCTACTGGGGCTTCTTTTAGGAGGGGCTTTGTTTATTCTTTGGTTAAAAGGCAGGAAGAGTCCTGTTTTGCCGGCTTTAGATGAAGTAGAGGTCCAGAGCGCAGATGATGGAGTTGTTGAGTCAACGGGTAATCGACAGGATGCTCTCCTTAATGCTATAAGGAAAAATCCTGGTATATCTACTTCGGCGCTTCAAGAATTCTTCCCTGATGTTACCGATAGGACTCTTCGAAGAGACTTGAATAAGCTTATCGATATGAAGCGCGTGCGAAAAGAGGGTAGTACTAAATCTTCAAAATACTACATTATATGATGAGTTTTCTGGAAATCTGCTCCCTTTTCGAAAAACTAGAGAATACCTCTTCCCGTAACGATATGGTTGATATTCTTGTTGAGGCAACAAGGGGAATGACCTCGTATGAGCTTCAAGTTTTTTCGTACCTAGTTCAAGGGCGGCTTGCTCCTATGTTTGTGTCCGCAGAGTTTAATCTCTCCGAAAAAGGTTTATTAAACGCTCTTTCCAGGGAGTATGGGGATGAAGTTTTTGATTTGCGTAAGAAGGAAGGGGATCTCGGCATTGTAGCTGAGAAATTATCTTTGAAAACTCAGAAAGGATTGCTGCTGGATTTTGTATATGATGAGCTGTGGAGGATTGTGAATACGAAAGGGTCGGGATCTGTTGAATTTAAATACTCGGCATTTATCGCGTTAATAAGGCAGTCTTCCTTCTTGGAGGCTCGATATTTGACTCGAATTATACTTGGGAAGTTGCGCTTGGGATGTAGTGTCAAAACTCTTTTGGATGCTTTCTCTGTAAGGATTTCAGGAGATAAAAGTGTTAGAGATCTTCTCGATCTGGCTTATGGGGCAAGTGCCGATATTGGATATATCTCGCAGATAGTTGCTGGCGACAACCCACTTGAAGGGTTAAAACGAGTAACTCCTTTACCCGGAGTGCCTGTTCTGTCTAGATTAGTTGAACGGGTTAAAACTTTCGAGGAAGTTGGAGAAAGGTTTAAATCTGAATTTGCAGTTCAGCCTAAGTATGATGGTCTGAGATGTCAGATTCATAAAATATCTTCAAAGTCGCATACATTAGATGAAAGAGTGTGGCATGGTAGGTTGAAGTCAGCGGAAATAGATATGTTCGGAGTTGTTAAGGAAGATGTTAAGCTTTTCACTAGAAATCTTGAAGATATTACTGAAATGTTCCCGGAGATTGTTGAGAGTGTTAGAAAGTTGCCTGTGGATTCAGCAATTTTAGACTCGGAAATCGTAGGGTGGGATGGTAGTAAGTTCTTATCCTATCAAGATACTATGACAAGACGTCGAAAGTACGGGGTTGAAGAGCAGAAGAGTGGGGTTCCTGTAAACGCCTTTGTGTTTGATTTGATGCAATTAAATGGAGGATCTTATCTCCAATCTACTACTAAGGATCGTTTCGAGATGCTTGGTACTGTCGTTAAAGAGGGGTTAGATATTCAGCTTTCCCCTTGCGATTTCATCTCATCTGTTTCTGAATTGAAAGATTTGTTTAATAAATATGTAGATTTGGGTTTAGAGGGGGTTATTGTTAAGGATTCTTTAAGTACTTATATTCCTGGTGTTAGAAATTTTGAATGGATAAAGATTAAGAAGTCTATCGATTCTGATCTTGTTGATACGGTTGATTTGGTAGTGTTAGGGTACTATCTAGGTTCTGGAAAAAGGTCGAAGTTTGGCATTGGAGCTATACTGGGAGGGGTATATAATCCTGAGTTTGAAAGGTATGAATCGGTAACTAAGATTGGTACAGGGATTACTGATGAGCAGTGGGGGGGTATTAAGGAGAGGTTGGATGGTGTAGGGGTTGATAGTGTTCCTAAGAATGTCGTGATTGAAAAAGTGTTAGACCCTGATGTCTATGTTTCTCCTGAAGTTGTTATTACCGTTGATGCGGACGAGGTTAGTGTTAATAGGTCTTCAGAGGGCGTTGCAAAGGGTCTTTCGCTTAGATTTCCTCGCTTGGTTGAGTTTGATCGAGATAAGAATCCTGAAGATAGCACTACTGTAGATGAGTTATATGCATTGTTGCCCAGCCGGGAGTAGTGTTGATTATTCCTGTATTTAAGCGGCTTTCACCCCTTTATTCGGTGCGGACTCTATATATGTATAAAATATTGCGTTAAGCCTCTTGCAATTCTTCTTTTCCTTATATATAATACCAGCACACAAGTTCGGGAAAGTTTGTGAGCGAATTCCTCTTAGAAAATATTCTAACGAATTCCGACAGAAAAGTTTGTTGACATGATAATTTCGGAGTGGTATAAGTGCGAAGTGTATTGCTCGTTGAAAATTAAAGAGTGGTAGGAAGTCAAAAGTAATTTTACTTGGACTTCTTATGTGCATAATATGCAAAGAAAGTGCAATAGTCCAACAATTCATAAAATCTATCAATTTGCGACGATAGTGAAGTAGCATGCAAATGCTGCTTTTTAGCAATTTTTCAATGAGAGTTTGATCATAGCTCAGGATGAACGTTGGCGGTGTGCCTAAGGTATGCAAGTCGAACGAACCTTGAGATTTCGGAAACTTCGGTCGAAGAAATCTCGCTGGTTAGTGGCAAACGGGTGAGTAACACATGGATAACCTGCCTCGAAGTCGGGTATAGCTCGTCGAAAGACGGGGTAATTCTCGATAGTCTGAAAGAAACGCAAGTTTCTTTCGGTAAAGCTACGACGCTTCGAGAGGGGTCTGTGTCCTATCAGCTAGTTGGTGAGGTAATAGCTCACCAAGGCTAAGACGGGTAGCTGGCGTGAGAGCGCGGTCAGCCACAATGGAACTGAGACACGGTCCATACTTCTACGGAAGGCAGCAATTAGGAATCTTGCGCAATGGGGGCAACCCTGACGCAGCGACACCGCGTGGAGGATGAAGGTTCAAGGATCGTAAACTCCTTTTATATGGGAAGAATAAATGACGGTACCATATGAATAAGCACCTGCTAACTACGTGCCAGAAGCATCGGTGATGCGTAGGGTGCGAACGTTATCCGGATTTATTGGGCGTATAGAGATGCGTAGGCGTTTTAGTAAGTCTTTTGCCAAAGACCTTAGCTCAACTAAGGGAAGGCAACGGAAACTGCTAGAATTGAGACAGGGAGGGGTAAATGGAATTCTCGGTGGAGTGGTGAAATACGTTGATATCGAGAGGAACACCAGAGGCGAAGGCGATTTACTGGCCCTTGTCTGACGCTCAGGCTCGAAAGCGTGGGGAGCAAAACGGATTAGATACCCGTGTAGTCCACGCCGTAAACTATGGACGCTAGGTGTTTGGTACAATTGTTACATCTCTTCGGAGATGCAATGAGAGTATTGAGTGCCGTAGCTAACGCGTTAAGCGTCCCGCCTGTGTACTACGGTCGCAAGACTAAAACATAAATGAATTGGCGGGGACCCGCACAAGCAGAGGAGCGCGTGGTTTAATTCGATGGTAATCGAAGAACCTTACCAGGGTTTGAAATGTAGCTGCAAGCTTTAGGAAACTAGAGCCGCCTTCGAGGGTGCTACACAGGTGCTGCATGGCCGTCGTCAGCTCGTGTCGTGAGATGTAGGGTTAAGTCCCGAAACGAGCGCAACCCCTATCTCATGTTACAAGTGTCTTGAGAAACTGCCTCGGTAAAACGGGGAGGAAGGTGGGGATGATGTCTGGTCCGCATGGCCCTTATGTCCTGGGCGACACACGCGCTACAATGGTCGGTACAATGGGTAGCCAAACCGCAAGGTGGAGCCAATCCTAAAAAACCGATCTCAGTTCAGATTGTAGTCTGAAACTCGACTACATGAAGTTGGATTTGCTAGTAATCGTGGATCAGCCATGCCGCGGTGAATACGTTCTCGGGTCTTGCACACACCGCCCGTCACGTCATGGGAGTAGGTAATACCCGAAGGTGTCCTGTTTTATTATGGGATAACTAAGGTAATGCTTATGACTGGGATGAAGTCGTAACAAG
>DDBW01000008.1:8439-8614 GCA_002335495.1 Candidatus Dojkabacteria bacterium UBA2022
AGGGGAATCTGCGGCTGAATTACCTCCTTTCAAGGAGTACCCAAACTTCCTACCACTTTTTAGTTTTTAATAGAGATTTAGTTCTTTTAATATTTAGGTTAAGGGCGAATCAAGCTCAGATCTGGCGCCCCAAAGTAAGGGCGTATAGCTCAGTTGGCTAGAGCGCAGTCCTGAT
>DDBW01000008.1:9012-9148 GCA_002335495.1 Candidatus Dojkabacteria bacterium UBA2022
TGAAAAGGTAGGTGGTTCGAGCCCACCCAGCTCCACCAAGATTATAAAATCTTGATGGTGTTTGCACTTTAAAAACTGAATAGAAATGAATCAATTTCAAAAAGCGTGCTACGGGCGTATGGTGGATGCCTTGGCG
>DDBW01000018.1 GCA_002335495.1 Candidatus Dojkabacteria bacterium UBA2022
GGTGATGTTGAAGTTAAGGCCGGGAAAGTTTTCGCAAGAAGCCATGATAACGACGTTGCAACTTCAATACTACTCTCAAATCTTAAACCAACAAATCGTGATGATTTTGGAATAGTGTATCTATTTACCAAGCATGAAGAGGTATTGCAACAAAGTGCGTATCATATAGCAAAATACAATACATTGGGTATAAATTCCCAAGATATTGTTATAAATACGGAAGCGATGAAGGTATCTCCAATTAGCGAAGTCCCAGAGTTTTCAGAAATATCCTATGCAGATGGTCCCGTTTTAAATATTTCTGAGGCCTCTGGGCTATATACAACTGGGTCGAGAAATTTGGGCGAGAGTTTGATTAATAATATATCGATTTCGCAAAATTTAAAATTGCAAAGAGGTTTGGCAGGAGGCTCCAGTGACGCGCGAGTTTTTTCGCTTTTCAAGCTCACTCCAAATGTTATTACTTTAAATATTCCTAATAAATATAAGCATAACGTTGACGGGAACTTTGTGCGGTGTGAAGAGGTATATTTAGAAGATATTGAGGTAATAAATAGGATTGTTAATTGCATCGTAGATAGCAAGGAACTCTCTATCTCTTCCACACAAGTGGATATATCACATAGAATACCTGAAGGCATAGTTAAGGATTCTAAGGGACTGTTCAAAAATTTAAATGATCGTCTGGATATTGCTAATAGATCTATAGTCAAACGCGGGTATTATTTCCCATCGTCAGTCTCAGAGTACATGGTTGACACTTTTCTTAAGATTGTCTCTTTTGCAAGTTTCTATCTTACAAGCGGAAAGGGTAGTGGCTTATCCAAAGATTAATTTAAACTTGTTAACCGAAATGAATCAAAGGTTGCATCAAAGTGGTGAGATTAGGCTTGGAGTTGAGTGTTGCATTAAGTATAAGAATA
Organism: Candidatus Dojkabacteria bacterium UBA2022; assembly: GCA_002335495.1. GTDB lineage: Bacteria > Patescibacteriota > Dojkabacteria > SC72 > SC72 > UBA2022. The sequence goes on from DDBW01000018.1 coordinate 924, forward strand.
AAATATTGCTTCAAAAACGATCTCCCTCCTCTAAATTCTTTCCTAACTATTTAGCATTTCCAGGTGGTCATATTGATGTAGGTGAGGATGCTAAAACTGCATGTGTAAGGGAAGTGATGGAGGAAACCGGAGTTGATATTTCAAACCTGGATGTAAAGTTTATTATTAGCTCTATTAATACTCATGTAGATAAACAGGTTGTATGGGTTATCTATGCCTTTAGAGTTGAGCTAGAGGATGAAGTTATTCCGATTAATACTTTAGAAGGTGATTGTGCCTGGTACGATTTAGATGCGTTGGATTTAAATGAGATTGTACCTCCAGTTCGAGATTATTTTAACGAGTTGATTCGTTCTGTTACTCAAATCTTTACAAGTGCAATGTATGAAAATGGACTTAAAACAGTTAGTTCCGCCACTTGACTGTGACATACTCTGATATATGTATAATCCGGATAAAATTGGTACTGTTCAAATTTGAATAATAAGCTCCTTAATAAAAAGTGGGAGAAGATCTCGAGTATATATAAAGAAAATGTGGATGATCTATACCGATTTGTATACTCCAAAACCTACAACAAACATCTTACAGAAGATGTAGTGAGTGATACTTTCTACACCCTTCTTGATGTAATTGATAGTTATGATGAGAGTAAAAGTAAAGTTAGAACATTCCTTTTCGGCATAGCTTTAAATAAGCTAAGGCAGAAATGGAGCTCTAAGAAGTATAGGCATGTTCCAATTGATGAAGATATTCTTGAACATACTCCCTCTATTAGTAAGAAGCGAGATAGTTCTTTGGTTAAAAAGGTTTACGGTGCTTTAAATGCACTGCCTGAAAAGTACCGTCAGGTCATTACCTTACGCTTTACAATGTATAAAAGCATTAAGGATACAGCTAAAGAACTGGGTACTACAGTTACAAATGTAACTACAATACAAAATAGGGCCCTAAAAAAATTAAGAGAAAAGATAAATGAATAACAAAGTTAGTGAAAAACAAATAATAGAAGAGTTGGTACTAAGTAGTAGTTACCCAGTACCTCAGGATTTTAAAGCCAATCTTGAAGCCTCTTTAAAGAATAAATTAATTGGAAGTAGATTTAATATGAAGAAGTTACTAATTGGAGGAATTTCTCTCCTAAGTTTAACTCTCGCGGCAGCCTTTGCATATACAACATATTTTACAAAGCCAGTAGCAGATTATGATAAGGTAGAGGTCGCTTTGAAAGATCAAGATACCAATGACAGTGGTGATGCCTCAATGGGAATGAAGTTAGCTGTTGATGATCACGATAGTCTTTCAAGTGCTCAAAATGTACTTAAGTTCACAATGCTTAAACCTGCTGAGGTGTTAGAAGGTAAATTGGCCAGAATTCAAACGGCAAGAACCTTTGACGGGAGTAAATCTGATGCTTTGTATGTGACATTCGCTAAAGATGGAGAGTCATATTTTAAAGTCGCTCAGATGGCTATGGATAAAGAGAATTACAGTGTCCCTACCGATGCAACCAAGGTTGAGTTAAATGTAGCAGGTGAGACAGTTAACGGTTATTACATAAAGTATGAACCAGTTGATATTGATCCTAACTCAGAAGCTGCTCTCTATGAAGGCGATATTGAGCCTGTTAGAGGAGCTATCTCTTTCTACTATAACGGAGTTGCTGTTGAAGTATCCGAGATGGGTAAGTTATCAAAAGATAATTTAATCGCAATAGTAGAATCAATGTAATTGGTTACTACTTGTGACAAACAAAGGAGCGGTATATCCGCTCCTTTTTGTTATAGAAATACACCTCTCAAGATGTTACTATAAAATAGCTAATATTATTGCATTCTATATGGATAGGAATAAGGTTATTTTATCTGTAGTCCTCAATGTTATTCTCTTTCTTGCAACAGCGTATCTGTTATATTTCAGAGTAGTAACTGTAAAATCCGACGAGTATAAGCTTGAGAACTTTGAAAGCTTTGCCGATGTCGTGTGTGAAGATTTGAAGAGTAAAGGAAATACAGGTAGTTACTTATACAAATGGTGTACAGATCAAAGAATTACCAACGAACAGGAAAATGAAGCTAAGCAGCTTACTCAAACTTGTACATCTACATTCTACGGTATAGATATAAAGCATACGGATAAGTGGAACTGTGTAAGTGCTAATAATACTGTAGTTATAAAAAATAGTACCTCCGGAATTGTAATGAATATCTCGAATGCAGGAAGAGGTCTTTTTTGTATCGATGGATTTGACGATGGATGTAAAGAAACTCCTTTCCTAGAGACTGAGCTAACTTCTCTCGCAATGTATGAGTCTACAAGCTCTGGTTTAAAAGGAGAAATATTTGGAACTTTCCCTGGGCTTTCCCAGAAGGGCTCTATTCCCTATATCTCTATCCAGTTTAGTACTGATAAAAAGATAGGGGAGTTAACAGAGGTGCAAAAGAATGAGATTAGAGAGATAATAAAAGGAATTACATTAAGAGGGGAGTAGGGATGAAAATTGTAAAAACCATTTCAGGTAAAGAACTTTCAAAAGTAGGTATAGGTTCATACGGAATAGGCGGAAGAGCTCATCGTTACGTTGGTGAAGTTGATCATAACTCCGATCGTGAATATATCGACGCTTTGATTAATCAGTTTAATGTTGGGTATAACTTTACTGAAATCTCTGCCGCAATTGCTGGAGGAAAGAGTGCGGATTTATTTGTTAAGGCTATGAAAGAGTCTTTCCAGAAGTTGGCATCGTGATGTTGAAACGATGGAAAAACTCTTCTCTACAGAATGTTTCGATTCCACCCTTATTACTCTCTCGTTCATAGTTAAGTTTGGAGAAGTTAAAAGTTTTTAAGCTTATTAATTCTCTCTTGCAATCTGGAAGAACGAAATATATTAGCCTCTCCAATTCAAATCTACAGACGATTCAGAGATTTAAAAAAGAGTTTGGCGATCTTTTCTATGCTCATGAAGCTCATTTAAGCTTTGAGATAAGGGAAAATCAGGATAAAGGGATCTTTTACCTGTGTGACGATCTTGGAATTCAAAATGTAATATGGAGGCCTTTAAGAGAGAATAAAACGGTAGGATATAATTGGCCACTTCTTGTTGAACTATCAAGTAAGTACGGTAAAACCCAAAATCAGATTGTATTAAACTGGATGGCACATAGGGGATATAAAATTGAAGTTATGTCTAAGTCGCCAGAGCACATTAAGGAAAACTGGGATGCAACACTTTTTGAAATGGATGATGATGATTACCAAAAGATGAATGAGCATAGAATTGATGGTTACACATACCCAAAGGTTGATTGGAATAAAACGGGTGAGGGTATAAGCGTTTCTGTGTTACCGGATAAGTTTGAAGAGAATTATGTAAAGCCTTAGAACTTTTACTCCTGCCTCACTCTCACCAAGTATTTATCTTCGTAGAAAGTAAATCTCTCTTCAGGAAGCAGCAATACTTTATCTGGTTTGAACTTATCGACAAAATCAGGCATATGGCTGACCAAAATAATAGTCCCTTTATAGTGGTTTAAAGATTCTAAAAGAATATTTTGGGACTTGGGATCTAAGTATGTAGTAGGCTCGTCCATCAGAAGCACGTTATTATTCTGAGTCATTAACTTCGCTAATGCTAATCTTGTCTTCTCACCTCCTGAAAGAGTTCCTACTTTCTGATCAAGTCTCTCGTCCGAGAACAGGAACATAGAGAGAATCTCCATAATCCTTTTTCTTCCTAACTCAGAGGCTTTAGTGTCTTTCAAAAAGTTATTGATCAAACTATCACTATAATCAAGTCCATCCAATTCCTGTGCGTAGTACCCTAAGTCTACGTTATACCCGAACTTATATGTACCACCGTCTTGTTTTAAATTCCCAGATAGTATTTTGAGCAGTGTTGTCTTTCCGATACCATTTCTACCCACTACAATCACTCTCTCTCCTCTAGTTATCTCCATGTTTATATCTTTTAGTACTTGCTTCTCTCCAAAATTTTTGTGTAGATTTTTAACCGTTAGAACATTTAAACCACTTGTCCTCTCTGCAGTGAACTCTATTCTCATCTTTCTTGATTTCGTATTTATTACTTTCTTCTCCTGCTCTAGTACCTTTTTCTGCTCAAGAGCTTTATTTAAAATCTTGGCAGATCTAATCTTTTCCGCAGCAGATTTTCTACCGGCTAAAGTTTGAGCCGTTTCGATCATTTTGTTTACCTTCTTCTCTTGATTCTTTAGCGCCTTTACCAACCACTCACTCTGTCTCTCCTTAAACTTAAGGAACTGATCATAATTGCCGTTGAAGCTCTCTACCTTATGCGTAATCTCGTTTAAGTACCAAATCCTGTCTATGGATCTATTCATTAATCTGAGGTCGTGTGAGACAACTAGGACGGCATTGGGGTAGTCGGAGAGATATCTCATTAACCATTCGGCAGTGGGAATATCTAGGAAGTTAGTAGGCTCATCTAAAACCAGAAGATCTGGTTGTTGAGTTATGATTGCTATTAATTCAATCTTAATTTTCTGTCCTCCAGATAGGGAGCCGAAAACATCCTCTGGAGTTTTCTCCCCCACATTCATAAAGTTCATGTACTTTGAAATCTCCCATGCTTGTAGATCCAAGCCTTTTTCTAAAACTAGGTACTCTTCAATGGTTAACGCATCGTATTTATTTGAGTCTATATTTTTCTTTATCTCTTGCTCTAAGTATGCGATTGATGATCTGCTCAAAATAGCTCCTTTATCGGGTTCGTTAATACCGGTTATTATTTTAAGCAGGGTTGATTTACCGGCCCCGTTTACTCCTACGAGTCCAATTTTTTCCCCCTTGTTTATCACAAGGTTTATGTCATCTAGTATGAGTCTATCGTCAATTGTATATGTAAGGTCTTTTATTTGTACCACGAAGCGATTTTATCATATTTTGTTCACAAAAGACTGCAAAAATAGAATATGAGTAAAAAAGTAATTTATGCATTTATCGATGCTCAGAACTTACATCTAGCGTTTAAATATTCTAACAGGGATCTGGATTTTAGAAAGTTTAGAATATTTCTTTCTCATAAGTTTCGTGTTCAATGTGCTTATCTGTATATAGGTTATATTCCTACTCATATAAAGTTATATAAATTTTTGGAAAAGTCGGGGTTTATTTTAAGGTTTAAACCTGTTGTTATAAATAAAATGGGAGTAGTAAAGGGGAATGTGGATAGTGAGATTATTGTTGATGCTCTATGGCATAAGTACCAGGAGTATGATCAGGCTATTTTCGTATCTGGGGATGGGGACTATGTCCCTTTATATTCAGTTCTAAGAAATAAACATAAGTTAGGCAAAATAATTGTCCCAAGCTATAAAACTATGTCTAGCTTACTAAAAGACTTTAGCTCATACATATACAATTTAGAGTGGAATAAGAAGGTTTTAAAAGAAAGCGGGGGGCGTGCACCTAATCCACGTAGAAACTAGGCTCGTGTCCCCCTCATAATGTTTATATTCTATTATAAATATTTGATAACTGCAAACCCTTATGTTAACCTGATATTAAGAGATAATAACTTAACTGCCCATCGATTATGCAAGAACAATATTTAGGACTTGGAGACACCTCAGTCCATAACGGTCAGTATATGCTTACCGTTTTTAAACTTGTTCCTCACGGAGATGAAAGCATTGAAAGTGCCGCTACAGAATTAGCTGCGGAATCTTCATCTGGTTCCAATCTTAAAGTTTCAACCGCTACCAATTACTCGATGAACCTTGATGCTATTGTCTATGACATAGATAAAGAGAGGAATCTTGTATATATCGCATACCCATGGTTAATGTTTGATAGAGGAGGCAATGTTCAGAATATACTCACCTTTATTGCAGGAAATATATTTGGAATGAGTAACTTAAAAGAGTGTAAGCTTCTTGATGTATGGTTTCCACCTCAGATGCTTGTGCAGTATGATGGTCCAAGCTACACCCTAGATGATATGAGAAAGTATCTTGGGGTATTTGATCGGCCTATTCTTGGGACCATTATCAAACCTAAAATTGGTCTTACTTCTACAGAGTATGCGGAACTTTGTTACGATTTCTGGGTAGGGGGTGGTGATTTTGTTAAGAATGATGAACCTCAGGCTGATCAGCAGTTTGCTCCATACGAGAAGATGGTTGATTCTGTACGGATGGCTATGGATAAGGCGGAGCTCGAAACAGGCAAAAGGAAGATTCACTCTTTCAATGTTTCTGCAGCTGACTTCGATACTATGATTAGAAGGGCGGATTATGTTCGAAGGGTTATGAAGCCTGGTAGTTATGCCTTCCTTATCGACGGAATTACCGCAGGTTGGACTTCTGTGCAAACTTTAAGACGTCACTATCCTGATGTATTCATACATTTCCACAGAGCAGGGCACGGAGCATTTACTAGAAAAGAGAATCCAATTGGATTTTCGGTTCCTGTCCTTACCAAATTTGCACGTCTTGCAGGAGCTTCCGGTATTCATACTGGAACCGCAGGGGTTGGCAAGATGGCTGGAGATGCAGCTGAAGATATCGGAGCTGCAAAG
>DDBW01000019.1 GCA_002335495.1 Candidatus Dojkabacteria bacterium UBA2022
TTATTTATTAAAAAAACTTCTTTTAGAAATTTCTTTCGCTCAAAATATCCCAAAAAAGTATTATTGGTTTATGTCGCAGAAGCTTTCCAAACTCGCAAAGACAGTGCAAAGTTTAGATCTCATACTAATAGATGGAGGAACTTAGCTATCGCTGAAGTTTTTCATAAAAAGGGGTATCAAGTTGATGTTTTAGATTATAGAGATGTTTCGAAAGCCCGGAAAATTGGTCGGACGTATGATCTGCTTTTAGGAATGGGCGAAGCTTTTGATTATCTTTGTGTGAATAAAGCATCTCAATTTAAAAAGAAAGTTTATTTAGGTACGGGTACTTACTGGGAATTTCAAAATAAACAGGAAGAGTCTCGAATTGAACAAATTAACAGTAAATATAATGCAAATTTAAAACCAAATCGTCTTGCTTATAATGATCCAAAAATGTGGGGGCATATTGATGCAATTGCTGTTCTTGCTTCTCCTTTTGTTGCTGAAACATATAGAAAGGCTTTCAAGGGGCCTATTTTTAGATTCTATAACCACGGTTATGATGATTACGATTTCTTTGTAAAGGATAAAGACTTTGAAAAAGTAAGAAATAGATTTATATATATATCTGGTTTGGGATTTGCACTAAATGGTTTGGATCTTATAATCGAAGCCTTTTCAAAGTTTCCTCAGTTACATTTGGATATATATGGTCCCTTGGATGGTGAAAAAGAGTTCTTAGACACTTTGGGTAATATATTGAATGTATCTCCAAATATAAAGCTAAAAGGTTGGGTTGATGTTTGTAGTGAGGATTATAGAGAAATCGTTAAGAACCATGCAGCGATAATAAACTCGATAGCTATTAATGCATGTGAGACTCATGGAACTGTTGTGGTTGGAATGAACCATGGACTAATTCCAGTAGTTACTCAGGGAGGTGATACAGCACTTAAAGAACTAGGATTTATTATAAATCCAATCTCGTATGATGGGGTTGTTAATGCTTTGCAAAGTTATATAAAAACTGATGCTGAAGACTTGCGTTTGAAATCAATTAATACCTACCGATATGCTAGGGAAAACTACTCTCAGGCTGCTTTTGTAAAGCGGTTTGAGGAAATAATCTCAGAGATTGAAGATTTATGAAGAGGCTTGCGTTAATATGCAACTCGCATCATAAAAAATCAGAAGCTTTTGATTACATATTTGAAATTCTTTCCAAATGGTATAAGTGTGATAGACTTTGGGATGAGGAATGGAATGGCGGTGAGGGTATTTCACCAAAGGATATAAACGTAGGGAATTATGATGTACTGGTTTTTGCCCAACTATTTCCAAAACACAAACTATTAAAAAAACTCAAATGTAAAAATATTGTATGGTTACCAATGTTCGATTCTGAAGTTGGAAAGCCTAAGTCTAAGTATCTTTCATTATTAGTGGATAAAGTTAAGGTATTCAGCTTTTCTAGAGAACTTTTTAATACTATGAAAGAATTTGGACTTGATGTTGAGTACGGTCAGTTTTTCCCAAAGCCGATGAGGATGTTAAATAAAAATAATAATTTGTTGACAGTCTTTTACTGGCCGCGTGTAGAGGTGATGTCATGGGATATCGTAAAAAAACTTCTCGGAAACGAATTTAAAGGGAATGTAATTATCCAGGATGTACCCGATCCGAAAAACTCCTTTATAAGGCCTTCCTCAGAAGATATAAAAAAATATAATATACGGTTTATTGACTATTGGATGGATTTTGCAGAAAATTTAAAAACTCGCGCAGAGTGTGATATTTTTATAGCTCCAAGGTTGTACGAAGGAATTGGCCTGACTTTTCTAGAATCAATGGCTTCTGGAGTCGCAGTTATCTCCCCAAATAATTCGACGATGAACGAGTACATAAAGGACGGTTACAATGGATATCTTTATGATACAAATAGTCCCAAGAAAGTTGATTTGAGTAATATTCGTAATGTTAAAGCCAATGCTTATAAATCTATTAAAGAGGGATATTATAGATGGAGTAATGATATGAAAGTTCTATATGAGGTCTGTGAGAGAAGATATAAAAATAATGCTAGTTTTACTCAAAATCTTTTTTCTAAGATTTACATATTTAGCGGTAATTTCAAAAATATAATTCCAAAAAAGTGATGAAATTCTATATAGTAACTCCCTCTTACAATAATGGCGAAAATATTCTGCGTTGCCTTGAAAGTGTAGCTATTCAAGACGGTGATTTCGAGATTGAACATGTAATCGTAGATGGAGGTTCTACTGATAGTACTCTAAAAATTCTGCAAACCTTTAAAGCCCTTACTCTATCAAAGAAAGTGGGTGGTAAAAAGTATTCGCTAAGCTGGATATCAGAACCTGATGATGGTATGTACGATGCAATAGTTAAGGGGTTTCAAAATGCTAATGGTGATATTTTAGCATGGATCAATACAGATGATTATTATCTTCCTGGAGCTTTTCAAGCAATTTCAGATGCGTTTGAAAAGGAACGAGTTAAATGGGTTACCGGCATCTCAGATACAGAAAATATAGATGGGAGTTTCAGGTTAGGAAGACTTAGAGAATATCGCAGGGGCTTAATAAAAAAAGGTGCATATGGAACTGTCCTTGATTACATACGGCAGGAAAGCGTCTTTTGGACTAAAGAATTGTGGAATAAAATTAATCCTAATGTTCTTGTTGATTACAAGTATGCTGGTGATTTTAGATTATGGCAGTTATTCTCAAGCTACGAAAATCTCTATTCTCTTGATTATCATGTTGCCGTTTTTAAAAAAAGACCAGGGCAAAAAAGCGCTAATCAGTACGAATATTTTAATGAAGCTAATAAAACTGTTTATATTTCAGAAACTGAAAAATTACTGCTAAAATTAATCAAAAAGGTTGAAACTTTATTTCGTATTTACTTAATTCGAGGCCCCCGCATTAATGGAGAATAACGCAACTGTTTACGCCCTAATGGCTGTAAAAAATCGTTGGGAGTATACAGAAAAATGTATTAAAGATTTACTAAACCAAACCTATAAAGGAATTAGGATTATAGTCGTCGATGATGGGTCTACTGATAGAACCGTTGCTGAATTGAGCCTCAAATATCCAGAAGTTGTGAGGGTTCAAGGAAATGGAAATCTGTGGTGGACAGGTGGTATGAATCTAGGGTTAAGACATATTATGGACATGAATCCTAGTGATTCTGACTTTGTACTATTCTTAAACAACGATACACACTTTTCAAATAATTATGTCCAAACTTTAGTCAATGCATCAATAAAATATTCTCATATCCCAATTGGGAGTGTTAATACACGGGGCGCGTCCTCTCACGTAATATCTGTTCTTCATCAAATTACTAATGGAAAAGTAAATCCAATTATTCCTGGAGACTTTCGTAATGAGGATGTTTTGTTTGAAAACGACACACTTAATGGTCGAGGTACTCTCGTTCCTGTTAAGATTATTAGGGAAGTTGGATTTCTATCAAGGCTTTTCCCCCACTATCATGCCGATTACGATTACTTTTTTAGAATCAAAAAACTTGGGTATAAATTAGGAGTTGCTACTTCTGCTTATACGCACTCGCAGGATGATGATAGGGGACTTGCTGATCTAATCAAGGCTAAAAAAGAGGTCTCTGTAAGAGATTTTATTAAACTCTTTTTTAGTAGAAAATCCTATTTTAATCTTTACTCAAGATCTCTCCTTGTTTTAATGTATACTCCTATGCCAAGCAAGATTATTATGCTGGCTAAAATGTTTACTTATCCAATCTATTTTTTTATTAAGAAAGTTAGAAAATTAATATGAAATCATCTACCCCTTTAATAACAGTAGTAATTCCTGTGTATAACGGTGCGGAAACAATCCAAAGAGCTATATTAAGCACTCTTTCTCAAGATTATCCAAACTACGAAGTCCTAGCTGTTAATGATGGATCCACGGATAAAACATTAGAAATATTAAAGCAAATTGACAGTTCTCGCTTTCGATATATATCACTAGATAAAAACGGAGGAAGATCTGAAGCTAGAAATACTGGAGTAAAAAATGCTAGGGGAGAATATATAGCTTTTCTCGATGCTGATGACGCGTGGATGCCTAACCACCTTACGTCTGCAATTCATCACCTCTCAAATAGAGATTCGAATTGGAAAGCAACCATAACATCTCATCTTTTCTTCAACGGAAAGAAATGGAAGAAGATTATACATACAAAAGAAGGAGATCTCTTTAAGGATATACTAATGGTGAATGTATCATTGGGAGCTGGATCTACTCTCGTTATTGAAAAAAGTATCTTTGATGAAATTGGATATTTTAAGAAAGGACTCTCTAGAAATGAGGATCTAGAATTCATGCTTAGATATCTATTGAAATATAAGTTAGGAGCAACCTCTGAAATATCCGTAAAAGTTCATGGCCATAGCAGTAAACCTATTGGAGAAGAGTACTTAAAAGCTAAAAAAGAATACTTTAAAGTTTTTGATGAACAGATCAGAAGTCTCCCAGTAAAAACTCAAAATAAAGTATACGCCAGACAGTGGTTGCAAGTTGCCAGAGCGTATTCGATAGAAGGTAATCTAAAGGAAACTATCAACTACTTAAAAATCTCATTGAAATCATCCCTACTATTCTCGAAATATATCCCAATATTTCCATTCGAAGGATACTTTGTTATCATACTAAATCTTTTCAAATCCTTGCTTCGATAATCTGAAAATAGAATATTTCCGGGCTTTTATTATTAGACAATAATCCGCTAATCTCATATTATAGAGTCATGAACATTTTGGTATTTGGAGGATGTCACGACAAAAAGATGCTCTCAAAAATAAGACCACTTCTGGAGTCCGATCTAGTCGAAAAACTCTATCTGATAAGAGAAAGTCGTATGGAATACTCTCATCCTAAACTTGTTCAGTACCCTCCAAATAACGTGATAAGGAAAATTATTCCATTGCGTGAGATATATAGATTCCTTTTAGGGCTATATATAACCGCATTTGCAAAGATAGATGTCGTAATTGGAATACATTTTGTTATGCACGGCGTTTATGCATATCTTCTAGGGACGTTATTCAGGAAGAAGTATATTCATCTTTTGATTGAAAATCCTGAACAATATAGATCTAAAAGTCTTCTCAAGTTAATGTTGAAGAAATCATTTGCTATTGCTGTTAGAGGAAATAATTCGAAGAAGTATCTAGAGGATCTTGGTATTAATCCCTCTCTGATATTTAATCCTCCCAATGAGTTCAGAATACCTTCACTAAAACCAAAACGTTTTTCCGAAAAGAAATACGATATCCTTTTCATAGGGCATTTTATAGACAGAAAAGGTATCCCACTCTGGTTAGATATATTTAGAAAGTTGTCAGAAAGATCCCCCGACCTAAAAGGAGTTATGCTTGGAGAAGGTCCTATGATGGATGAAGTAGTTAAGATCGTTCGTGACGAAAATTTAAAGATTGATATACTAGGGCAAATCCCAGATGTAGACCCAGTAATAAATGACTCAAAAATTCTTCTTATAACATCAAAATCCGAAGGTTTGCCAATGGTTGCCGTTGAAGCTATCTCTTTAGGTCTTCCGGTGATTTCCTCTAACGCAGGGGATATCAAAGATGTTATTACTAGTGGTGATAACGGATATGTTATTGAAACGAGAGATGCTCAGGACTACGCAAAAGTTATAGATAGTCTTTTAGGAGATGAAAAGAAGTACAAGTCCTTTTCAGAAAAATCTTTAGAGATCATTTCAAAAATGGAAAAAGAATCTAGCATTCAGAACCTTGTGAAGCTATGGAATAAGATACTTACTAAATAATGACTAATATGAAGCAGATTAATCAGAAAATATACGCTCTTTTGCACCATATATCATCTATACTTAAAAAAATAGATACAAATAAAGTTGCCATAGTAATCATTACGCTAGTCTTTATCCTTCTCTTTGCTCTCTCCTTTACTCGTAACTCTGTAAAAGATGAAAACCTTTACCTAAGAGAGACTATGGTCATGGCAGAAGTTTTAAAAGATGGTCAATGGTTTGGAAATCATGGAGTAGGGGTTCATGGATTTATATTCAAACTACCCGTTGCTTTGATATTTATGATTACCGGTCCTAATGTTCTAATCGCAACTCTGTTTACCCTCATTCTTTCTCTATTATCTGCAATCTTTTTCTTTAAAATTCTCCGTGAACACTTCAAGTTAAATGGATGGGCTCTCGCTGGCCTTCTCCTCTTTATAATGGGCTTTGAGTTTGTTAGAACAACCCCCACCTACCTTCGTGATATACCGGCTCTTTTTACTGTAATCCTCTTCATATACTACTTCTTTAAAAAGAAAAATAACTGGATCCTTGGCCTAATCCTTCTTCTGATGATGGATGCTAAAGAACACGTCTTCTATATGATTGGATCTGGCTATGCATTATGGATTGTTCTAGATGGTATTAAATCCTATGACAACTGGTTACACCGAATACAGTATATTGTGGTGGAAGGCTTCAAGGCATTCTTCCCAGTCTTGGTATATCAGATCCTCATGTTCACAACAGGCATAATACCAATCAACATGTTCAACGCATCAATTCTTGGTTTAATTGAAACCGGAGCTCAATGGGCAAAGAAGAATTTTTCAGTTAACGTTGCCACTTCAAACCTTGTTGCAGACGAGGCGAGTAGGGAGATTTTTCAGATATCAACTGCCTCTATTAAAGAACGACTCTCTGCCTCTCCAACTCCTCAGCTAGTAATATGGGGGCCAATTGAAACCATTCTAGAATGGGTAAACGTTGGGTTGAGGTATTTAGGTAAAATCTCATACCCGAGATCATTCTCATTCATATCTATCCCTAAAATAGTAATTGCCCCCGCCCTTACTACCTCCGTAATATTCTTTTTTAAGTGGATTAAAACATGGGATAGAAATAGATTGAAGGTTATGCTTGTTATGATCTTCTGGAGCTATCTCTTCATATACGTATTTAGAAGCTCCCATGGTCGATATCTCCTCTCAATAACTCCAGTGGTAATTATATTCTTCATCATATTCCTTCGAAACGTACTATATAACACTAAAGTTGCGAGAGGAATCCTGATTGCCACATCACTATACATCCTACTCGGACTGTACTTCGAACTTACATTTGTATGGCATAAAGCATTAATAAATGTGGTGCTTGTGTCCCTCCTTGCTCTCACAATGTATCTTCACACTTGGAAATCAAAGTTAGTACAATTATCCTCGTTGATCTTTGTAGTTGCCCTCGGTATAGCTACTACCGGAACCTCATTAGTATTCTCCTGGCAATTAGGTCAATTAAGTGAGTATAACCGTTGGGGAGCAAACCATCAGGTTGAAAAAGTGGTTGAAGCTTTTCCACCTGAAGACACAATCTTCCTTAATCAAATAGGGTGGGATCAGCTTCCAAGCGTATATAGGTATGATATGGGAATACAACCAGAATGGAAGTGGCAGCTTAAAGAGGAACTACCTAAGAATAGAATGCTGGTAGTACCTCCAAAGTCTAATACCCACGTCGGATATCTTCCATCTATTTCAAGCCTTTATACATTCGTAGTTGAAAATGACATAGATAGAGTCGGGATTGTTAAGTCAGAACTACCCGATTATCCATTTTTAATGCAGGAACATATTCCAACATTGCAAACCAAGTCTTGGGCTGTTTTAGAAAAAACTGTTAAAATTAAAAATGCCCAGCTTTATATATTTAAAATGAATATTGAGAACGATGCAAAATAAAACAGCACTAGTAACCGGAATAACAGGACAAGACGGAGCTTGGTTAGCCAAACTCCTGCTCGAAAAAGGATATACCGTAGTCGGCGCTGCACGACGAAACAGCAACCGAAACCTATACGGGCTTAAATATCTCGGCATTGAAGAGCAAGTAAAGATTGTCGATATGGATCTCCTTGATTACAGCAATATCTATGATGTTATAACCACAATTAAACCCGATGAAATATACAACCTTGCCGCCCAAAGCTTTGTTGCTGCAAGCTTTAAACAACCCCTCTCCACAGGTATGGTAGACGGAATGGGAGTTGCCTACATTCTCGACATTGTTAAAACCTTTCTCCCAACAACCAAAGTGTATCAAGCTTCCACCTCTGAACTCTATGGGAAAGTTGTTGAAACCCCGCAGAAAGAAACGACCCCTTTCTACCCAAGAAGCCCATACGCCGTTGCGAAACAGTATGCCCACTGGATGATGGTCAACTATCGAGAAAGCTACAACATCTTTGCCACCTGCGGAATTCTCTTTAATCACGAGTCAGAATTAAGAGGAAAAGAATTTGTAACCAGAAAGATTACTAACCACGTTGCTAAATACTCTCTGGGTGATAAAGAGGTGCTTAGACTCGGAAACCTTAACAGCAGTAGGGATTGGGGATATGCCAAAGACTATGTAGAGGGAATGTATCTAATGATGCAACAGGATAATCCAGACACATTTGTCCTTGCTACCGGAACAACAACTACCATTCGTGATTTTGTAAACCACGCATATAATGCAATTAATATTGAAGTTAAATGGGAAGGGGACGGAGTTGATGAAAAAGGTTTTGACGCCAATACAGGTGAACAACTCGTAATGGTTGATCCACAGTTCTTCCGCCCAGCTGAAGTTGAGCTCCTAGTCGGAGACGCCACCAAAGCAAAAGAGGTATTAGGATGGACTCCAAAGACTTCTCTTGATGAACTTGTTAAAATAATGGTAGATCATGACATTAAGTTAAACTCATAAATAGTGAGAATAGTTATTGATGCTACTACAACCCAGAACGAGTGGAAATCCAATGGAATAGGGTTCTATACGAGAAATATAGCAACCCATCTCATTTCACAATTCCCCAAAACGAATTTTGTACTTCTGATGTACAATTCACCCTCTGCTATAGATACGTTCTTGTTAGAGGAACACTCCAATGTTGAAATAGTTAGAATGGGAGAATTTAAGGGAAAGAATCTTTTAAACCCTATGTGGTATCTAAAGCAAGTTTTCCCTGGCGTAGAAATGCTTAAAACTCTTAAGAAAGCATATAGAAAAGGAGATATCTTCTTCTCTCCTTTCTTCTGGGCAGGGCTTCCACTATCAATCCCTTTTGTTGTCACTATTCATGATTTTGCGTTTCCACGGTTTAATATATATTCACAAATAAGTCCTTTGCATAATATTGCAAGATCTATCACATACTGGTGTGAAATGCTTAAAACCTTGAAAGCGAAATCTATTATTACCGATGCCCAATTTACGGTTGATGACTACCTTCACTATCTCCCGATGTACGATAGGAGCAAGATATTTCCTGTCCACCTTGGCCTAGACATTGAGCTTAAGCCAAAGAGTGTAGATCATCTTCTTCCCAAAGATTGGAAAGAAAGAGGGTACATTATTAACCTTGGGGGAGGGTATACGAAAAATAAGAATGTGGAGGGTATAGTCAGGTCATATGCCATTTACGTCGATCGAGCAAAAAAGAACGGAAGCAACCCTGTATATCTTGTAATCGCAGGAAAGAACTTCCAGGACACAAACATCAAAGATGTTAAATCCCTTCACGCTCTAATAAAAGAACTTAATATTGAAGATCTCGTTCACTTTAGCGGTCGGTATGATGATGAGGATAGATACTCCCTGCTGGCAAATAGCAGATTAGCAATCAATCTCTCGTTGTATGAAGGCTTTGGTTTTGCTCTCTTGGAAGGGATGAAAGCCGGAGCCCCAACAATCGCCAGCTCTTCCTCCTGCTACCCTGAGGTTGTTCAGGACGGTGCATACTTAGTTGATGGGCAAAACTATAATGAGGTTGCAGGTGCTATAATTAAACTGTTGGAAGATGAACCTTTCTCTCGCAATCTTGCGATTAAAGGGAAAGAGGTTGCATATAAATATAGCTGGGAAAAATGCGCAAAGCATACCCATGAGATATTAATTAATGCCGCTAAAAAATAATGGATGTAGCAATAGTTACAATTTTAATATCAATTGGTATTCTAATCTCCTTCTTTAACCTCCCTGGTCCATGGCTAATTGTTATTGCCACCCTTGTCGCAAATGCCAACAGCGATATTAGTACTGGAATGATTGTAATATTTGTTCTCTTGGCAATATTTGCTTCGGTTGTAGATAACCTCCTTGTTATATGGGGAGCTAAGAAGTTTGGAGGAGGAAAATGGGGGATGATTGGTGCTGTAGTTGGACTTCTTGTAGGTATACTAATTGGGAACCTAGCGGGTGGAATCCTCGGACCTTTTTTTGGTGCTTTCATGTTCGAGTATCTTATTGCTAAAAAGGACTCTAATGTTGCATTCAAGGCTGGACTCGGGACCGTTATCGGATTGTTAGGTAGTATTGCAATGAAGGTTGTCTTTACGGCAGGTATGGCCTTTGCTCTTGTTATGGCAATAAGATAATCCAGTATCCACTCTGGGTTTCAATCAGAAAGCTATTCATTCTAGATGATGGATGCACTCTGAATACTTCTTCTGTGAAGATTATTGATGCGATTTTGTTATTATTTCCATTAATAGTGAGAATTCGATCATTCTGCTTCCATTCTATCTCTGCCTTGAATATCTCTTCTATATCTCTTTCATATACTTCTCCTGTCTCAACTACAATCTCATACTGTTTTCTTTCCATGAAATCAAAGGCGTTAGAAACTATTAACCTTTCCTTTTTACAATTATCGACCTTTACTGTTTGTCCAAGCTCCATCTTTCTTACCTCTTTACTGTCCACTATCATACGAATAACTGTTCCTATATCCTCTGGCTTCTTCTTTACCTGATTTTGCCAAGTACACACTATCTTTGAATTCTCCTCCCCAAATTTGGCATATTCATTGGTATCGAGGGTGAGGATATCATTGAACTCTCTACCTATCACATTAAACAACTTAATCTGACTTTCTGTTTGTAGTATGAGGGTGTCTTTGCTGTACCAAGAAATTTCCGCAGGTTTATCTTCAATTGGAAGTCTAAACTTAGTTACATGCCTGGTTGTATGATTAGCCCTATTTCCCATCTCTTCAAACTTGGGTATATTAATATTTTCTATAGTTGTAGGTGAAATTAGGTATATTGCTAATAATGTTATAATAACGGTTATGGTTGTTGGTATGAATAACATTTTGTTTTGGTTTTAAACTTAATATGAGGGATGGGGATTGTTCCCCTTCAACCTTCCAGGGTATATATTGGACCTTGCCGTTTTTATCTTAGACCAGTCAACGTCAATCAGTGGAACTGGGTTTATATGAGTAGCCTGGCTACTGCTCTTCCTAATTTCAAAATGTAGATGATGTGAAAGCTTCTCACAGTTATAACTTCCGCTGTTTCCTGATACCCCTAGTACCTGCCCCTTTGTAACTTTGCCACCTTTTTTCAGCTCTTTAGCAAATGATTTCATGTGTAGATATGTCGAATATCTGCCGTCTTTATGCTTCAGTTTTATGTAGTATCCGCCTGAGTGGCATTTCCCTCCGTAGCTATCCCAGCCCATGAAATCTACAGTGCCTTCAGAAACGGCAACCACTGGAAGTCTGGTTGCTTCAAAGTCTATTCCTGTATGCATGGGATTGTATGCTGTTTTTCCGTGCCACTGAGTAACGTTCACGGGTTTGTTCAGAGGAAAGCGGTAGGGTGGTTTAGCAACGGTCTTTACCTGTAACGGTAGGGGTGGAGTTGTTGGGGATAGCTCATAAATATCAAACCACTGATTATTTAATTTAAAAGATTCGTTAATTGTGTACCTTAGTTGGTAGTTACTTTCCTTGGGTTTAAATGATAGGTTGATATCAAATGTAATCCTCCCGCCTTTTATCTTGCTAAACGCCTGATACCATCTACTATCAATTTTGATAAATACGGTTGGATATTTTAGGTCATGTTCTAGTTTTTCTCTTCTTTCCAACTTTGCAATGCATCCAAAAAGTTTTGGCATATTACGACAGCCAAACCATTCAATATTTATCCCTATGCTTTCTGGTGTTGCAATAGTTCCCTTTATATAAGTTCCCGTTGAGCTATTATATGTCGCATCTACTGAGTAATCGGTTATCTTGTGTATAGTGCATCTCTCTTTAATATCTTTTCCTCGTATCTCAAATTTACATGTAGTACCCTCCGATACTCTTGCTCCTAACTCTGCACGTGATACACCTAGCACTTCTACTTTGGGTTCATCATTTGGGACTTGTTCTTCATCTTCCAGATCTTTTTCTTTGATACTATCTATTGCTTCTGTGAATCTAATAACTAAGTCATTCAAGAGATTACTATTCTCATTATTTTCCTCCTGCGGAATGTTGGGAGGAGGTAATATGGTTACTTCCTTCGCTAATACAGAGGTACCAACCGATATTGTTATCTCGTAATCTCCGGGAAGAAGAGGTGCTGTGATGAAGTATTGATAGGTAGTTTCGGTCTCCTGGATCATTACCCCGTTTTTGGTTACGGTTATATTTATGCTCAAGTCTTTTAGGTTTTCTCCATCCCATATTACATTTACTCTGGAATCTTCAAGAACATATGTTGATAACTCGGAGATGGTAGGTTGTGGAGCCTCTTCCTCTTTCTCGTATGTCACTTCAATATATGGGATCTGTGTTATGTTGCAGCTTGAGCCAGCTACTAAACACTCTTTTGACCAGAAAACTCCTCCCTGCATCGCTTCTATCTGCATGTAAAGCACAATCCCATTTCTGATATTGGTATCCTCCAAACTTTTAAGGAAGATCTCAGTAATGTCGATATCTACCCATCCCACTGAGTTGGGAAATTGAACTTCCTTAATCTCTTCGACCATCCCCATGTTTGAGCTGTCCCACATGAGAGTCTCTTCCTCCCAAGCATGGTGTACTATCCCAACTTTAACAGTATATGGCAATGAGTTATTCACTTTATATTGGTAAAGCTTGAGCTTTGCCGTAATCAAACTTTCTTTTATATCCTCAATCTCTGCTTCTACCGAATCTATATCGTATTTAATGTAACTTCTTGTGATTCCTTCCCTAGTAGTATTTCCATACCCAATCAGTAGTGAATGTTTAAATCCGTGAGGTTCATCAAAGAAAATACTCTCCGTGTATGTGTCCTGGATAATTGGTAGCTTTTCGGTTAAGGTCTCAGCATGGAGGGAGGTTGTAAAGGAGGTAAATACAAGCGCAAATACGAGAGATTGGAAAACTATTTTCATAGAAGAATCTCTTAAATTATTCTTCTATTTTCCTCTCTACGCATGAAATTGGTATGAATCAAATTCCTGTGTATAATGAAGTATTAACTTGTACTTCAAACCGCATGGGGAAATTTTTAACCGCATTTGTAGCCATCCTCTTGATATTTCTTGTTTATATGGGGTCTTTGTGGTTAGGGAAGGTGGAAGAAGGGAAGGCCGACGGTCCTAGGATTGAAGACTTAAAAGTCTGTACCTTTGTCTCCTATGGTGCAGCTTGTGATTCTAATCTGAAGAAAGTATCCCAGGATAGCTCTGAAGTCATTATTACTTTCGATTCAAAAGATATTACAAATTCTGTTGTGAAAATTGAGTGGGAGTATGAGCAGGGGGATAGTCGAAGCAGTATTGCACAGCAGACTGATAATCTCTATGAAGATGGCGTTAATCAATTTAAACTGGAGAAAAGCTTAGCCAGCGGATGGCTCCTTGGAAAGTACTATGTTACAGCAACCTTAGAAGGTGGAAATACTCTCTCATCTGAGTTTGAAATCGTTAGTGACTAGCTTGCATGTAGTGGTATAATCCAGGATGCTAATTAATCTTTTGTCATAAATATTCATGTTAAAACTTCTTGCCGGATTTTTTGATTCCAACGAAAAGCAACTTCGCAAAGCTCAGCCTATTATAGATAGGATAAATGCTTTGGAAGGGGATATTTCTAAACTCTCCGATGAACAATTACGTGAGAAAACTAATGAGCTGAGAAAGAAACTCGGCTACGATGTTAACAAAGTGAGAGCTGATTTTAGAGAGCTATCTGACACCCAGCTTAAAAGTACTTTGGAAAAGGAGAAGAATACTTTAAATGAGATCCTTCCAGAAGCGTTTGCTGTTGTTCGAGAGGCCTCAAAGCGAGTATCAAACCACAGACATTTTGATGTGCAGATGATGGCAGGATACTTCCTGTTTAACAATAAAATTGTGGAGTTGTTTACGGGAGAAGGAAAAACTCTTGCCGCAAATATGCCACTATACCTCTACGGTCTAACAGGAAGAGGTGCCCACCTCGTTACAGTTAACGACTATCTTGCGAGAAGAGATGCTGAATGGAACGGTCACATCCTTAACTCAATTGGTATTACCGTTGGGGTAATTAATAACAATCAGCAGTATAGGTTTGTTGCAGACCAAGAGGCTATAAAGATAAAAGGGGATGAAGCTAAAAAACTTATTAAAGAACGAGATCAGAAAGCTAAAGAAGCTGGAAGACTTAAGTATGATCATATGTCTGGGGTTAACCTCGTTGAATGTAGTAAAGAGGAGGCCTATGCATGTGACGTAGTTTACGGTACTAATAACGAATTCGGTTTCGATTATCTTCGTGACAACATGGCACAGAGAGTTGAAGATATTGTTCAAGGACCTTTGTACTTTTCAATAGTGGACGAGGCTGACTCCATCCTTATTGACGAGGCTAGAACCCCCCTCATTATATCCACAAGCGCTCAGGCTTCAAATGATATGTATAAGCAGTTTGCGAAGGTTGTACGTGGGCTCAAGCGTGATACGGACTATACCGTGGATGAGAAGTCTAAGGCCGTTTCTTTAAATGACGCTGGTATTGATAAAGTGGAGAAGGCTTTAGGAGTTAAGAATGTTTATGAGGATGCCCAGCTTGCTTATCATTTGGATAACGCCCTAAAGGCAAAGGAACTGTATCGTTTGGATGAGGAATATATTGTGAGAGATGGAGAAGTCCTAATCGTTGATGAATTTACCGGACGAGTACTAGCAGGGAGAAGGTATAGCGAAGGATTGCATCAGGCTATTGAAGCAAAGGAAGGCGTTGAAGTTAAGAGAGAGTCTAGAACCCTTGCCACTATCACTCTTCAGAACTATTTCCGATTGTATAAATATATGGCAGGTATGACGGGTACAGCCCTCACTGAAGCAGAGGAGTTTGCCAAGATCTATAACCTTGACGTTATGGTTATACCAACCAACCGACCTGTTGTTAGAGAAGATTTCTCTGATGTTGTATTCCGAACTCAGGAGGGGAAGTTTAAGGCCATAATTGAGGATATCAAGGAACACAATGAGAAAGGGCAGCCTGTGCTTGTAGGTACAACCTCGGTTGAGAAATCAGAGATTCTTTCCGAAATGTTAACCAAAGAAGGGATTAAACATAATGTACTTAACGCAAAACAGCATGAGCAGGAGGCTAAAGTTGTAACGGAAGCTGGAAAGAAGGGACAGGTTACAATTGCTACTAACATGGCGGGTAGAGGAACAGATATATCGTTAGGTGAAGGAGTTAGGGAGCTTGGTGGATTGTATATAATCGGCTCTGAAAGACATGAATCTCGAAGAATCGATAATCAGCTAAGAGGTAGATCGGGAAGACAGGGAGATCCAGGAAGTTCAAAATTCTACGTATCTTTCCAGGATGAATTGATGAGACTCTTCGGTGGAGATCGTATGAATGCCATTATGAGTAGCTTGGGATTAGAAGATGAGACTCCTGTTTCACTATCAATACTAGGTAAAAGTATTGAGTCTGCACAGAAAAAGGTTGAAGCCTACAACTATGATATCCGAAAGAACCTTGTTGATTACGATGATGTTCTGAACAAGCAGAGAGACATCATTTACGACATTAGAAGAAAGGTACTTCAGTCTGCTGAGAGTATCAAAGTTGAGAATGAGATGGTTGAGTTGAAGGAGCAGGATATGAAAACGGTTGACGTTAATAGGATTCAGGATGAACTAGGTAGCTTTATGCTTAGCAATAGGGACTCTTGGGGACTCGAATATACCCCTTCAGTGCTTCACTTAAACCACCCAATTATTTTCTGGGTGCTTAAAAAAATCATTGAACATACTAGAACTGTTATATTCACACAGCTTAGCGATGACATGGAGGTTGATAGTAAAGAGGAGAATACTGCCATCAAACAGATTCAATCTTTCATGAGCGAGGAGTTGTTCAATATTGCTGTAAAGCTGCTAGGGTATAAGGATGGAGAGGAATTTATTACTAAATTTAACGAGGGGCATCAGGGAAGTCCAAAATTGGATATGCTACTTCATCTAGTAGTAACGGGCTTTGTATTCCATGTTAACTCTCTTGGTCATAAAGCAATTGTTGATATTACAAAACTTCTTGCTCTCCAGACTATTGATAACTTCTGGATGGAACATCTGGATAACATGCAGGATCTAAGAGAAGGAATCAGTCTTAGAAACCTTGCACAGAGAGATCCTTTGGTTGAGTATAAGAATGAAGGATTTGCCCTCTTTGACAACCTTATGGCTACCGTTGATGATGCTATGGTTAACCGATACTTCAAAGTTAGGGTTGTAACCGAGCAGAGAATGGAGGGACAGGAAGTTAAAAATGATACTGCTAGCCCTCTGGAGGCTCTAGATGATACAAGATCCTTAGGTAGAGTGCAGACTACGGTTGTGAAGAGTGAAAAGGTAGGGCGTAATGATAAATGCCCATGCGGAAGTGGTAAAAAATATAAGCAGTGTGGGTTAAAAAATACTCCCGAGCATAAAAAACTCATGGCTGGAAAGTAATTCCTAATACTATAGCGTAGTAGCGCCATTTACAGCTGGCTGTTAAAAATTCCTTTATTTAAAAGGCTTTTGTATAAAAAGTTATCTATAGGTCAATTGACAACCGTATAGTGTCCATAATATCCTGAATAGTACAAATAATTAAGTTCTTTGTGTTTTAAATGACTGCCTCAAATACAAAGACAACTGACAAGAAAGTTGTCCAGCCCATGAAGAGTATCCATATTGTTGTCTTTGGATGCCCAAACTGTGGTGAAGAATTAGAAGAGTTAAAGCTATGTAAGGAATGCAATTCACCAATGAAGGTTGTTCAGGTGATTGAGAAATTTGGACAGGATGCCGAAGAGTATCTAGCTCACCTCAAACGAGAAGGAATCTGGACTTCAGATTCGGTTATGCCAAAGAAGAATGTAGATGATGTCTCTGGAATTGGTGCCGATGATTTAGATGATCTTGATATCCCAATCAAGGGTCTTGCAGAAGATTCTAGTACGTTTGCAGAGCCTGATGTCGCAGGGCTTACAGATATATTTCCTGATGATGGTGCGCCGTCCACGGCAGAACCAGATCTTGATTTCCAAGATGCTCTTAGCACTTTGGATGAAGAGGAAGAGGATATGGCTGAGGACTTAGGTGATCTCGGCCCTGATGGCTTGCCAGAGCTTTAGTTGTCTGTTTCATGATCTGTTGATAAACTTGAGTCAATGAAAGACTTAAGGGTTGCTATTATTACAGAATTTATAAATTCCACAGGTGGTTCGGATCGGGTTATTGAATCTTTGCTCGATCTTTTCCCTTCATCAGAGATTTTCACAGCTACCTTTACTCCTAAAAACTATCCTAATCTAAAAGCCAAGGTTCATACCCCCAAGTTTTTCGGTTGGGTGCTTCAGAAAGGGATTGGGCGACGAATAACGGTATTTATGCCCTTTCTATTTGAACGATTTGATCTTAAAGGCTTTGATGTTGTTGTATCCGTATCCGCTGGGGCATCTAAGGGGGTTATTACATATCCGGGGCAGCCTCATATCTCGATTATATGCACACCTCCACGACATCAGTGGGATGGGGATATCAATGTTAGAGGATCTGCCCTAAGGTTTATATATCATTTAGGTTCAAAAATAATATCAAGCTATATCAGAGTTTGGGATATTACTGCAGTTGCCCGCATTGATCGCCTCATCTCTATCTCCAAGTTTATACAGAAGAAAGTTTTTAAGAGGTATAAAAGGGAGTCTGAGGTAATCTATCCAGGAATCAAGGAATTCTGGTTCGACAAGCCTTCTACATCCCAAGTGAAGTCAATAAATCAGAAATATCGCCTGCCTAGTGAGTACTATATTGTTGTTTCAAGATTATTTGATTATAAAAGGGTTGATTGGGCTATAAAGGCTTGTGGCATTGCCGGAAAACATCTTGTTATCGTTGGTGAAGGGCCCGATCGAGGGTATCTTGAAAAAGTTGCTAAAAGATTCGCCCCTGGACTTGTACATTTTCTGGGTAGAAGAGAGAATGAGGAAATCCTGGCTTTA
>DDBW01000012.1 GCA_002335495.1 Candidatus Dojkabacteria bacterium UBA2022
GCGAGAGTAGTTCAATTGGTTAGAATGTCTCCTTCCCAAGGAGAAGGTTGCGGGTTCGAGTCCCGTCTCTCGCTCCAGGTACAAATATAATCCAAAACTTTAAACTCCACATGGAACAAAAAATATTAGTGCTGGCATATCCAGGGTCAGGTAAAACATATCTCGCTGACCATTATAAAAATGTAAGTGATTTTGAATTCCAACACTACAGATACGATTATGGAGAGTATAAGCACTTACCTTTAGAACAACTAAAAGGAAGAACCGAAATCAGAACAAATAATCCGGATTGGCCAAATAACTTTTTCAAAGCGTTGGATAACGAACTACAGAAAGGGCGGATAGTTTTAGTTCCATTTGCAACATCACTACTCGAAGTCCTTGATTATTTAGAAGCATCCAGCGGTGTTAGAATTATTTTTGCGATTCAAAATAAAAATTCATTTGAAGAACTCGCTGAAAGCTTTAAAAATAGAGGTAATAGCGAAGAGTTTATTGAAAGACGAAGAAATGATTTTCAAAAATGTCATGAGGTAATATCTAAATCGAGATTTGAAAAGGTCTATATAGAAACGAATGAATTTTTGGAAGACTCTCTTTCAAAACTCGGAGTTGAGTTCCAAGAAGGAAAGGGCGTTAAAAACTACACCTAGTACTAACAAAATTATCATTGTTTGCATCTCCATACTACCTTCTGTAATATGAAAGAGTATAACTTAGCAACACTCGGAAATGGAGTCAAAAATGGGCGGTAAATCGCTTTTAATAACAGGTTTAATCCTTACCTTCCTTAATACTGTAATTCTCTTCACTATAATCGGGAAAGAGGTGTATGACCAGATAGCTGGTAAAGATAAAGGCGGAAGCATTGTATTAGCTAATGTTAATCCCGAAGATGCAAATAAGCTCTCTCAACAATTTATCTCTAAGTCCACTAATGGAGGAGATCAAGACTACTACTCCCCTACTCTCGACTTAAGATTCAAGTATAACTCCTCTAAATACTTCATATCCGAAAATCAAGACGGAGTAACTGTAATGCAAAATGGGATATACAACACTAGTACTTATGTAAAAATCCGAAAGAGTGGTACAGCCTTAAGTAAAGAGATCTTTCAAAAAGATCTTGAGGCTCTATACGAAGATGTTAAACTCGAGTCTGAAATTGAAGTAGAAGGACTTAATGCCGTTAATTTCTCTTATGTAAGCGTTTCACTCATAGACGAAAAAAAGACTTTGTACACAGGAACCTATATTTATAGAAACGATCCGAAATCTAACTACTTCATATCCATTGCCGCCCCAGAATCTATTGATATAACCAAAATTGCCTCAGATCTATCTAAATTGCTTAAAGACGCAGAAATTTCCCCAGAAGGAATAACAAACGAAGCCAAACTTCTTGTTACAAATGGTGGAATCGAGCTAACATATGACAGAAAGAAATGGGTAGCAGAGGCTCTGAGTGACTATACAGCGACTTTAGATTTCAGAAGTGTTGAGTATGAGAGTAATGAAGCAAACAAATTCGCAATTACATCAATTTCTGCAATCACAAGTTCGTTTGGTGAAAATGACAAGGTTGAAGATTATCACGCCATTTATGCTAAGAATTCGGCGCAAACATATAAAAACGATGAGCTCAAATTTATATCAGATGCAGTAAACAAAGAGCTCGCTGGTAAAAATTTCCTATACTCTGAATATACTTATAAGTATTTCGGAGACTTGAATCGAGTGAGGGTGTATACAACACTATCACCTTCACAAAAATACGCTATTACACTCAAAGTATGGACAAATAAAATAGGTACAGAGGGAGAGAAAGAAGCAAATAAGGTTCTCTCGACATTGAAAATCAATGAATCAAGTCCAGAGGAGCTTAGTATGAACAGGGTAGTAGGAGAAACTGGGTCAGTATTAGGAAGCTCCAGCATTGAGATTGATAAAGCCGCACTTATAGGTAAGCCATCGGTAGTACAGATATATAATAGAACCTGTACCAGAATAGAGGCTGACGCCAAATCAGGACTTCCAACCGTAGGAGGAAGCGTATACACCCTATGTTCTGGAGGTTTTGGAACAGGATTCTTTGTAAGCAGTGACGGATATCTGGTAACTAACGGTCACGTTGCTTCTCCAAATCCAATAGATAGCGTAATTGGAACCCTTCAATCATCGACTCCTCCTCAATTCTGGAGTGATTTTGCATATGACATAGCAACCATACTATCTCAAAGCCGCTCTGTAGATATTTCAAGATTAACGACTCAAGATATTGTAAATATCCTTTTTGGATCTTTCATAGAGTTAAGTAATCAAGGCTTAATAACTTTAACTCCTACATATTCCAACTACATTGGTGGTGAAGAAATTTTCGACATAAACCCTCTCACATACATTCCTCAAAATGAGGATCAGTTGATGAAAGCTACAACGGTAGCAGGACAGGTAGACTCACAGTTCGTAAGCATATACAACTCTATGCAAAATAAACCTTCTGGTATTAATACTCCCGATCTCGCCATATTGAAAATAGAGGCAGAAGGAAAGGAATACCCAGTACTCTCTCTCTCCTCCGAAGATTTCATTACGTCAGGAATGGAGATAAATGTAATTGGTTTCCCCGGTATAGTTAATAATAACTCGCTTCTATCAGAAAGTGCGTCCCAAGTTCCAACTATCACAAGCGGAACATTAAGCGCTGTAAAGCCTAATACAACAGGCAGTTTTAACTTAATACAAGTAGATGCTTCTATTTCAGGAGGTAATAGCGGAGGACCAATTCTTAACTCCGAGGGAGAAGTAATTGGAGTTGCAACTTACGGATTGGAAGCAGGCCAGTCTGGGAACTATAATTTTGGAGTTTCAGTAAAGGAAGTAACAAATTTTCTTAAAGAAAAAAGTGTAGAGACTAGACAGGGAGAAGTAACAAAGTACATATATAGTGGAGTTGATAATCTATCAAAGCAATACTACAAACTTGCCGTAGCAGATTTTGAAAAAGTACTCTCTTTATATCCAGAGGCTTCAGACATTTTAACTCCACTTATTAATATTTCTAAGAAGAAGATTGAAGAGGGAGAGGATAAGTCCCCACTATTAAATACACAGGCAATCGAGGATAGACTTGCAGAATTTGGTATTAAAATAGATGGTAACACATTGATACTTGGTATAGTTGCTGCAATTGGCTTAATAATTTCATCAGTATTTGTGATTATCGTAATAAAGGCGAAAAAGAGAAAAGACCGAAATGCTCCTCCGCCAGTAATAGGCAATATAGACACAACACCAACACCAACACCAACACCAACACCAACACCAACACCAACACCAACACCAACACCAACACCAACACCAACACCAACACCAACACCAACACCAACAATTAATTCTCCCGTAACCTCTACGATACAACAAGATGTAACAACATCATATCAAAATGAAGCAACCTCAATCCCCCCCCTTGAGACTCCAGCTCCACAACCTTTAACTTCAGTACCAGAACCAACCCAAGTACTACCAACGCAACAACCTCCGATAGTTGCTTCATAATACACACTCTGTTACAATCGTAACATTAGTGTTACGCTGATGTAGCTCAGTTGGCTAGAGCGGCTCTTTCGTAAAGAGCAGGCCGACGGTTCGATCCCGTCCATCAGCTTAGATATTCTTATGCAAACACCAACATTCACTACAACTCAGTATATTCTTAACTACATTGTGAAGTATGAACTTGCAATGGAAAGAATTAGGAACACCAACCTCCCTGAAATGTATTTCAATGAAATCTATGAAAAAATCAGGGCAGAAGATATTGATAAAATGGGAGAATTGATTGGAAATAGCATCGGCTACAGCAAATCCCTAATGGTACAAAGAGGAAAGATTCTTCCAACCGGAAAGAGTAAAGACAGAATATTCACAAACTTCAGAAGCGTCAACGACTTTATTAATGTATATAACGCATCATCCTTCTACAAGCCATCTGCAGAACTAATGGTACATGTTAACAAACTACTAGCTAAAGGCATACTTGATGAATGGGAAATCGGGAGACTACGAACCTTCTCGGAGAAACCTAATGACCTTTTTGACAGCTGGTATAAGTTGAGGGACTTCTTCCCAAACCTCAAACCAAAACGACACCTCGATGAACTTTTCACATGGATGAACACACAAAAGAATGTCCCACATAAACTGATACAAATGGCGATACTGTTATACGAAATAATAGACAAAGCACACTTCACCGCCTTTAACCAAATCACTGGAATCACAACAATATCCCTTTTCGCAAAAGAATATGGATATAACCCAAAAAACATAATACCTTTTATGAAAGCCATAAACCAGATTTCAGAAGAAGTCGTAAGTGCCTTTAAAATCAGTAAGTCGAAAAAAGACCTTACAATATTTATAGAAGCAGTACTATACACCTTCGCCTTAACTGCAGATGAAGTAGCCATACAAGTAAAAGCTGCATACAATAGTAAAGTTAAAAATTTTGCGAAACTAGATGACAGCCTCAACCCTCGTCAGATAAAAATCCTTGAAGTCCTTGAAAAAGAGAAGAAGATAACCAGAATACAATACTCAAAAATCATGGGAATCTCTTTCATGACGGCTTTCCGTGACCTCCAAGAAATGCTTGAATTTAAATACATAAAACAGAAGGGAGTTGGAAGAGGAACGTACTACGTAATAAACAAGAGTGAAGAAAGTAAAAAGACCGAAGAAATTGAAGAAAAAGAGATACTACGATTTGATTGAAAAAACAGGGTTTAATTGATAATATATCCAAGGTATGGACAGCAACTACGAATTAATAATTGGATTGGAAGTACACGTACAATCTAAGACAAAATCAAAGATGTTTTGCAGTTGTGATGCCAACTACTTCAACGCCGCTCCAAACTCCCACGTATGTCCAGTGTGCTTTGGCCTCCCTGGCGCCCTTCCAGTACCAAATAAAAGAGCAATAGAGCTGTGTATCAAAACGGCCCTCGCCCTTAACTGCAAGATAAATCAAAACACAAAGTTTGACCGAAAAAACTACTTCTACCCTGACCTACCAAAAGGATTCCAAATATCGCAGTACGATCAACCTATTGGATATGAAGGATATATTGATATTGAAACCAA
This sequence comes from Candidatus Dojkabacteria bacterium UBA2022, assembly GCA_002335495.1. Classification (GTDB taxonomy): domain Bacteria; phylum Patescibacteriota; class Dojkabacteria; order SC72; family SC72; genus UBA2022. Next base: position 5,149 of record DDBW01000012.1, read on the forward strand.
GGAAGGAAAAAAGAGAATTGGAATAACCAGAATTCACCAGGAAGAAGATACCGGAAAATCAATCCATAGCAACGGAGAAACCCTTTTAGACTACAACAAATCAGGAGTACCTCTAATCGAGATTGTTTCAGAGCCAGACTTCCGAACCAAAGAAGAGGTAACTGCATACTGCAAACGACTTAGACAGATAGTCAGATACCTTTCAGTTTCTACAGCAGACATGGAGAAAGGTGAGATGAGATTTGAACTCAACATGTCCCTTCGAAAACGAGGCGAGTCAACACTTCCTAAATATAAAGTTGAAGTTAAGAACATCGCATCAATATCAGTACTTGAAAAAGTAATTGACTATGAGTTCAAACGACAATCTGAGATTCTTGATAACGGGGAACTTCCACAGCAGGAAACAAGAGGGTTAGTCGATATGAGCGGGCAAACAGTATCTCAGAGAACTAAAGAAAACGAAGCAGATTATAGATATTTCCCTGAGCCCGATATTCCTCTAATTGAAATATCCCAAGACATGATAGAGCAGATTAGAGCAGAAATGGTAGAGTTGCCACAGGCTAAAAAAGACCGCTATGTAAAAGAGTACAACATCGACGCCGATACAGCAGAAGCTATAATAACCGACTCCGCGACCTACGTTACATTTGAAAATATGATTGCAGGCCTTTCACCAAACTACATTGTTGAAATTGCTAAGTGGTACACAGGCGATTACTTCTCCCTAGTAAACAACAAAGAACGACATTCAGGATTCTTAGATTCCATGTTAGTAGATATTGTGAAAATGGTGGTGGATAAGAAGATAACGCGAGCCAATGCAAAGGAGGTCCTTGAAATTTCGTATACACAGGGAAGTAAGCCCGAGGAAGTTGTAGAACAGAAAGGCTTTGAAATAGTAAGTGATACCGGAGCTATTGCAGAGATTGTAGAGAAAGTTATTGCAAATAATCCAAAAGCCGTTGAAGATGCTCAGAAAAATCCTAATGCAGCAATGTTCTTGGTAGGGCAAGCAATGAGAGAACTAAAGGGCCAGGCTGACGCCCAAACTGTAAAGGATATGGTTTTAGAAAAGATATCAAAATAAGAATATGAAAAAAAATATAACCGTTGATGATGTAAAAAAGATTGCCTCATTAGCACATATCAATGTCAACGATGAAGAGGCCCAAAAGTATGCACAACAGATTGCGGCCATTTTAAGTTACATTGAAAAGCTAGATGAAGTAGACACTACAGGAATTGAGTTTAAGTCGCAAACCGATCTTAAAAATGTATTCAGGGAAGATATTGCTAAGAATTCATTAAAACAGGAAGACGTATTAAAAAACAGAAAAGAGCGATCTAAAGGAGGCAGTTTAGTTATAAGCAGCGTACTATAATAATGAAGCAACCATACGAACTAACAATCAAAGAAGCCATAGACTTGATGAACGATGGCAAATTAACCTCTTACGACCTTGTTAAATCATGCCTAGATAGAATTGAGGGGATGGAACCTACCATTAACGCCTTTACTTACATATCAAAAGAGAAGGCTCTACAACAAGCATCTCAAATAGATGAAAGAAGATCTAAAGGAGAGCCCCTTGGAAGGCTTGCAGGAATCCCCTACTCCCTAAAAGACGTTTACAACACTTACGAAGAACCAACTACTGCAGGTTCTAAGATGCTCGACGGGTATATATCCCCATACAACGCGACAGTATACGAAAAGCTAACTCAGGAGGACGCTATTTTAATAGGAAAAACCAACTGTGATCCATTCGGATTCGGATCTTCCACTGAAAATTCTGCCTATGGAATAACTAGAAATCCCGTTAACACAGAACACGTACCAGGAGGATCAAGCGGAGGTTCAGGAGCAGCTGTTGCATACGGAGGAGGCCTCTTTTCAATCGGAGAAGACACAGGAGGATCAATTAGATGTCCAGCAGCTTTCTGTGGAATATACGGACTCAAACCAACATATGGAAGAGTATCAAGATATGGAGCTATAGCATATGCGTCCTCGTACGACACAGTTGGGCCAATGACTAAAGATGTGTATGATAACGCACTCGTAATGGAGGTGATCTCGGGTATCGATGAGAAGGATGCAACAACAAGCCCAAGTGATATTCCTCAATATACCGAAGAAATGATGACCACAATAAAAGGAAAGAAAGTCGGATATGTAAAAGAGTTTATGGGAGAAGGAGTAGATAAAGATGTTAAGGAAGCCTTGGAAAAGGCTTTAGAGAAATATAAGGCTCTTGGGTGTGAAATAGTTGAAGTATCCCTACCAAGTACAGAATATGCTATTGCCGCATATTATGTAATAGGAATAAGCGAGGCTAGCTCTAACTTGGCCCGCATGGATGGTATGAGATTTGGAGTTGAAGATAGTGCAAGTAACTGGAAAGAAAAGATAATTAACGCTAGAGGAAAAGGCTTTGGAGCGGAAGAGAAGCGAAGAATCATGGTAGGCACATATGCTCTATCTGCAGGATACGCAGATAAGTACTATCATAAAGCTCAAGCCGTTCGTGGGTTGCTCAAGCAAGAGATCTTAAAGGCCTTTGAAAAAGTAGATATTCTTGTGACTCCAACAATGCCTGTAACAGCTCCAAAGATTGGTGAGAATACTGATGACCCACTAAAAATGTGGTTAATGGATGCCTTCACTGTCACAATTAACCCAGTTGGAGTACCCGCTATGTCTATACCATGCGGTACCGACTCACAAGGTCTACCAATTGGAATGCAGTTAATTGGAAAGCACTTCGATGAGTCTACAATCTTTGCATTTGCAAACGCCTTTGATAGTTCAAAAGAGTAAAACTTTTTAATATCGCTTATATTTGGTAGAATATCAGATAAATGCCGGGGTGGTGAAATTGGCAGACACGCATGGCTTAGGACCATGTGGGAATAAAATCCCTTGCAGGTTCAACTCCTGTCCTCGGCACCAATCACGAAATTATCTATATAAAAACAATAATGGTTATTAAACAAATAGTTTCGCCCTTCCAAAAAGTTCTTCTATCAAAAAGATTATGCGTTGGATGCACCCACCCATTAGAAAGGTCAAGGAAGATAGCAGTTCTAACTCCTACGAAAACTCTTCATCAATGTAAGTGCAAGAGAAGATATATATATGATAAAGAGCTGGGAAACTTCAGAAGAGCAACATTTGAAGAGGAAAGGCTTTTCATTGAGCAAAAAAAACAGTAAAATACACAGACGCGCCGCTATCGTCTATCGGTTAGGACAACGGGTTTTCATCCCGTAAAGCAGGGTTCGATTCCCTGTAGCGGCAGATATTATTATTTTACTGCCTAATATATGAATAGTATGTATGAGGCTGATATGACGCCTCCAACTACCTCCGAGAAGATTTCTACATTTTTTGCAACGCTAGGGGGCTTTATCTTTTCAAGTATAGAAGCTATTGTTGTTGCATTAGCAATATCTGTAGTCCTTTACCTATTCTTTATGACTCCTCATGAAGTTGTAGGTACATCTATGGTCCCAAACTTCCAAAACGGAGAGCATTTAATTGCAAACAAGATTATCTACAAAGTATCAGAGCCTAAGAGAGGTGATGTTGTTATATTTAAATACTCAGATACCCAAGACTTCATCAAGAGAGTAATAGGAATGCCTGGCGATACAGTATCCCTAAAGGACGGTAAATTCTATGTTAACGATGCATTATTGAACGAGTCTGAGTACCTTTCTGATGTTGTATATACTGGAGGCGGAGACTTCTTACATGAAGGAGAATCTATTGTCGTACCTGAAGATATGTACTTTGTAAGCGGTGATAACAGACCTCACAGTTCAGACTCACGAGAGTTTGGACCTGTTTCAGTATCGAGCATAAAAGGAAAAGCATGGTTAGTATACTTCCCTTTTAGCGAGTTCAGAGTAGTTGACCATGCAAAGTATAACTAGACCTTTGCATTGGTTCGTGAAACCCATTATACTGGTATAAATGAAAACATTTGTAATCGCAAATCAAAAAGGTGGAGTTGGTAAAACTACAACCACTATTAATCTTGGGGCGAGCCTTGCAAAGCAGGGCAAGAAGGTATTACTTATAGACCTTGATCCCCAAGCAAACCTCTCATCCGGCGTTGGTTTCTCGCAGCAGTTTGCACGAGAGAGCTGGAATAACACCGAAACTGCACCATATAAAAGTATTTATAATGTACTAGTAGAATCAACCCCTATCGCATCTACCTTTGTAACAACATCAATACCAAACCTCTTCCTTGTTCCTTCCCACCTATCGCTTGCAGGAGCTGAAATAGAAATGGTAAACATGCTATCGAGAGAAACCCTCCTTAAGAAGGCACTCTCTGAGTTCAAAGAGCCATTCGATTACGTCCTTATAGATTGCCCTCCTTCCCTCGGATTACTAACTATAAATGCATTATGCGCGGCCGATCAGCTTATCATCCCTATACAATGTGAATACTTTGCCCTTGAAGGGCTAGGACAGTTGCTTGAGACGATAAAGCTTATTAAATCTGTAAATGCAGGCTTAGAGATTGGAGGGGTAGTACTAACTATGTTTGATAGTAGAACCAAGCTTTCGGAGAGCGTCGTAAATGATGTAAGAGAGTTTTTCAAAGAAACAGTCTTTAATACAGTAGTACCACGAAATGTACGCCTATCAGAAGCCCCATCTCATGGCATGACAATTGCAGAATATGACCCTAATTCAACAGGCGGGATTGCGTACGAAAATCTTGCAAAAGAGTTTATTAAAAGATTTGGATAAATTTTGAGAATATAAAAATGGCAGAAAATCAAAGATTAGGTAAAGGTCTCGCAGCTCTCATAAGTGCAGAGAAGATATCAAACTCATCAGGAGCATACAACGAAAATTTTGACATTACCAAAGTGGCTCCAAACCCATACCAACCAAGAATGCATATTAACCCTGAAGAACTAATTGAGATTGCTGATTCCATAAAAGAGCACGGAATCATACAGCCCTTGATTGTAACAAAAGACGAAAACTCAGACCGATACTTCTTAATAGCAGGAGAACGAAGATACCGAGCCGCACAGCTTGCGGGATTAAAGCAGGTACCAGTAGTAATTAAGGATGCCTCTCCACAACAGATGTTAGAGCTGGCTTTAATTGAAAACATCCAAAGACAGGATCTCAACCCGTTGGAAGAAGCAGTTGCCTTCAAACAGTTACAGGAAGAGTTCAGCCTAACGCAGGCTGCAATCGCCAAGAAAGTAGGATTGAGCCGAGTAGCCATAACAAACAAAATAAGACTCCTAGGACTACCAGAGGAAGTCAAGGAGGCTGTTTTAAATGAGAAGCTATCTGAGGGTCACGCCAGAGCGCTACTTGGAATAACAGATAAATCATCGCTGGTAGCCGCCGCAAGTATAGTGATGCGCAGAGGATTGAGTGTAAGAGAAACAGAAATGATGGTAAGAAAGATCAACTACGGTAAAACGACAGCAAAACAGACTGACGAAGAGGTCATGAAGCATATTAATGATGTAGCAAAGAAGCTTTCAACAAAACTTGGATACTCAGCTCAGATTACCAAGCTCAGCCACGGAGGAAAAATCGTAATCAGGTACAATACTAGTAAAGAGTTGGAAGATATAATACAGAAGATGGGGGTTTAAAAACCTGCTACTTCCTGTTTCAACTTCTCGTAACAGATAACAGCGGCACTGGCGCCTACATTAAGAGATCCAATACCTTCACGCATTGGAATAGATATAGTTTCATCAACTCGCTCAAGGACACGAGTAGATATTCCGACATCTTCAGCACCTAGTACAATCGCAATAGGGCCTCTCAAATCGGTTTTGTAGTACTCCTTACCTTCCATGTGTAAACCTACAATCTTTATCCCCTCTTTCTTCATTTCGTTTATAGCTGCAAACAGGTTCATTTCAACAATAGGAATACGTGCGGCGGCCCCCATTGAAACCCTGAGACTCTCATGGGTAAGGAAGTTCTCTGACTTGATAGGGGTTATTACGCCGTTAACACCACTGGCAAAAGCAGTTCTCATAATTGCACCAATATTCAAATCATATTTCAAGTGATCCATTAATAAAAAGAATGGTTGCATTCCCTTTTCGTGCACACGAGTAAGCAATTCATCTAGAGACCACATATTATCAGCAATCATAAGAGCAATAACACTCTCGTAGTTTGATGTTTTAGAAAGTCTATCTAAGAATTTTCTGGATGATTTTTCGATGGGAATACGCTTACTGCTTGCAATCCGCATAATCTCCATAGTCTTTGGATCTTTATGCGCATTCATAGCTGTATAGATCTTCTCAAAGGATTTACCCTCTTGCAAAAGCTCTAATATAGCATTCTTACTTTCAATTTGAATGAATTTGGTTCTGGGCATTAATTTGAAGGAATAACATCAACATAGTACTTACCGCGCTTGAATCCGGTCATTCTTCTAAACTGAACAACTCCATCTGCAACCGCATAGATACTAAAGTCGTTACCCATCTTTGTATTTTTACCTGGGTGGTAAACTGAACCTCTCTGCTTAACAATTATGTTTCCAATAATAACATCCTGACCGGCCGACTTCTTTACTCCAAGTCTCTTTCCAGCGACGTTTGTACTGATTCTAACTGCACCACCAGATTTGACGTGTGACATAATTTACAATCTCTAATTTAGTTCTTCTTAGATACAACAAAAATATTGCGCTTAATGATACTATCAGAACGCTTCCAATGCAAGTCCTTTTCGATCAAATTTGAGTCAATTCGCCATTTTTTGCTCAATATTTTGTTCAAACTGACGGTCATCCACCCGTTGAACGTCTTATACGATGGTACTACGATTACGGCTTTAAACTCCGTGAGGCGTATTTTTTCTAAAACTTCAAATAAATTTGAGTATAAAGCTTCTACATTTGCGAGAAGCTTCTCTGCTTTATAAGGAGCTAGAGGTTTAAACTGAGGGGGGCCCATGAATGGTTCACATGCAATACCTTGAATAGAGGTTTTTCGTAGATCTCGAACAACTCTATTATCAGGATTAAGAACATCGTAAACAAAAATATTGAAACCTACGTTATTAAGCTTATTACTCGAGGCCAACCACTCAATATTCTTCTTTGTTCCCTCTACAGCATCCGCACTTATATCGGATCCTAGAACATTATATCCGTTAATCAATGAAACAAGAGGTATCGTTCCAGAACCGCAGAATGGGTCCCAGACAGTGCTCCCAACAGGCAATCCAAGTAGATTTACCATTATAGTGGCAAGCTTAGCGGGAAGAACTCCCATCTCCTTATCGGTATATGGTTTATCGTACTCCAACATGGAAAACTGATTAATATCCTGTACCGCCAATGTCTTTCCGTAAAAGATTCTAGAATCAAAATCAAATATTACTAACTCAAAACCTTTCTCTAATACATCGTTATGAATAATCTGAGCGGTCTCCAAGAGTAATGCTTTGGGAATTATATATCGGGAGGAGATATCACGACTTTTAAACGCATCCTTTATCTGGTCTAAGACCTCTTTTATTTTAGCTTTAGGATACTTTCGAGGGGTATCAGTATGTACACTAATTCCAAAAGTAACCTTATTTTTATCCTTCTGTTCATCGATAACTAGATCGATATCGTCGTATACAAGACCACAGGAGATAAAGCCCCCGAGTCGATTGAAAAGTCTTGCAATGACCTCTGGACCTTCCGAAGAAGTTAGAAGAATATAACGAGGTTTAAACTCGAAATTAAAGTTACTTTTGATATTTGAAGATATAACAGACTGAAGTTCAGCCTTAGAAAGATCATAATTTCTACCTGGAACGAAGAAGTACTTCATCAACTATTTAGATAGTTTAATCTTCTTTACTTCTAATCTTGTAATATGGGCACGGCTTCCATAACTTCTTCTATATCTAGCCTTTGCCTTATATTTGAAGGTATCAACTTTAGGAGCTTTCTTCTGTGAGTCAACGATAAACTCAACAGATGCACCCTCAACATATGGTTTTCCAACCAATGTATTATCAGCAGACGATACAAGAAGAACCTTTTCTGAAACATACTTAGATCCCTTCTCTCCCTCTACCTTGTTTACAACATATTTCTTTCCTTCCTCAACTTTAAGCTGAGTTCCGTTTACATCTACGATTACAAACATGTTGGTTGTGTTTTCTTTTGTATTTTTAGGCATAACACTGGATTTTAATTTAATAACGCTTAATTGTCAATAAAAGACCTGCGATTCATTATACTTTGAATTAATCCTAGTGAGAAGAAGGTAACTAAGGTTACACTTCCACCCGCGCTCATAAGGGGCAGTGGGATACCTGTAGCAGGTGTAACCCCAAGATTAGTTCCAAGATTAATGAACACCTCAATTAAGATTTTAACCCCTATTGCAACAACAATCGTAGATGCGTAAATATTTGACGAATCTTTAATTGGAATTACAAATATAGAAGACAGGAGGAGAGTGTATAAAGCGGCAAGTATAACACCACCTACAAGCCCTGTCTGTTCAGCATAGGATGCAAATATAAAGTCAGTTTGGTGTTCAGGAAGAAACTCCCTACTGGCTTGAGTACTATTCCCCCACCCCTTTCCAAAAATCTGCCCTGACCCTATTGCAATCTTAGCCTGATCTACATTAAAAGTGCTATTCGGATCTGCACTATCAGGAGCAAGAAATGAGGTTACTCTTTCTTTCTGGTATGGAAGAAGAATTGAATTCCATGAGTAACTACTTATAAGACCTCCTACGATTGCAATAACAAAGAATATTGAGGCTATTATCTGCCAGCCATTATTGGAAAAGAATGAATACAGAAATACAACTAAACCAACTGCAATTAGAATGTAGAAAACAGCGGATGAATAGACAAAGGCCCCCCATATACCTACTGATACCAAAGCTAGAATCAGTAGCATTAGGAAGTTCCTAAATTGCTGAGGAAGTGAAAAGAACACTGTTACAGCCCATATTCCCATTAGGATCAAAGTCATACTTCCATGAGGCTGGAGATATACGAGAACAAGTATTGGCAATGTTAACAGAAAGGAAGCAATTATGAGTACATACTCCTTAAACTTTGTTTGCAAATTGAGTACAAAAGCTGTCACTATTATTACGGTCAGTTTTGCAAGCTCGGAAGGCTGCAACTGTATTCCGGCAATCGTAATCCATCTTTGCGCCCCCTTAACGGTTTCCCCAAAAAATAGAGTTAGAATCAACAAAAGAACAGTGGCAACGTAGAGAAGAATGATCAAGGGTCTAAACTTTAAGTACTCAAAATCGAATTTAGATAAGGTCCAAAATATGAAAACCCCTACAAACAGAAAAAGTATCTGCTTTATAACAATGTTTGATAAGCTATCACTACCTATAATATAGGCCGGGTCAGTGAAATATAAGGTTAAAATTCCTAGTATAGAAATGATTACAGCAGGAAGTAAGATAGAAAGCGAGATCCTATTTTTTCTTGTTTTTCTTGTAATCTGCATATCTTCGAACCGCTTCGACTAAGATTAAGGAGGTATCATCTAAGTTCCCAATCAAAGGCAGTCTATCTGGGATGAAGTCTATAGGGACAAAAACATACAACAAGACAACAACAATCAACCAGTTATCCTTCAAAAAATCCATAAATGTTGATTTACCTGGCCCCTCTTTCATCTGCCTATCCTCTCATCTTCCTCATAAAGGCAGGAATATCATCAAGGTCAGTATCTGCATCATCCTTTACAGGCTGAGCGACCTTATCTTCGTCTGCCAAAAGAGACGTAATATCATCGTCATCAGATGCCTGTGCGGTAGGAGTTGGAGCTGGCTTTGAAACAACAGCAGTTGGTCTTGGCTTTGTAAATACCTGTTTATTTTCGTCAAACCCAGTGGCGACAATGGTAATACTCATTTCATCTCCAGCAGTTTCATCAATGGTTACTCCGAAGATTACATTTGCAGATGGATCAACAGCCTCCTTAATCAATTCAGCAGCCTTATCAACTTCCTGCATTGATAGATTAAGACCACCAGTAATGTTATAAAGCACTCCTGTAGCACCTTCGATTGAAAGTTCAAGAAGAGGATTTGTTGTAGCATCTCTCGCTGCTCGTTCTGCTCTATCTTCACCAGACGCCTTACCAATGCCCATAAGGGCGGTACCGGCGTTAAGCATTATAGACTTAACGTCAGCAAAGTCTACGTTGATGAATCCAGTTCCAGTTACTAGTGAGGAGATACCCTGTACACCCTCAGCCAGAACATTGTCGACTCTCTTCATGGCTTCAAAGAAAGAAATATTCTCTTCAACAATATCTAAAAGCTTCTGGTTAGGAACGACAATTAAAGTATCAACTTTATCTTTAAGAGCTGCGATGCCCTCCTCGGCAACTTCCATCCTATGTCTACCTTCAAAAGAAAATGGCTTTGTGACAACAGCAATTGTTAGTGCCCCCATATTCTTAGCAACCCCTGCAACAACTGCAGCAGCACCAGTTCCAGTACCACCACCCATACCAGCAGTAATAAATACCATATGAGCACCCGCTAAATGTTCATGAATTTGATCTAAACTCTCTTCCGCAGCTTGGGCACCTAGGTTATGGTTTCCACCTGCCCCAAGTCCTTGAGTTAACTCTTCGCCTAATTGAAGAGTAACTGGGGCAAGAGAGTTCTTCAATGCTTGCTGATCGGTATTAAACGCCATAAACTCAACCCCCTGAATATTGTATTCAGAGATCATCGTGTTAATGGAGTTTCCACCCGCTCCCCCTACTCCAACTACTTTAATTTTTGCAACGGGATTTACATTTGTTGTAACAAGCATTTCAATTAGGCCAAATTAAATTAAGGTAATATTGATTTAAACCAAGAAGCAATCTTCTTAAAAATCCCACCGATAGAAAATCCGGAATCTGCCGAAGAAGAACCTGCATCGGCATCATCATCCATAGCATGTTTGATTAATCCCTGCACTGCTGAGTAACTTGGATCAGAAATCTCTTCTACCATTCCTGAAAGCCCAGTTGGATATCCCATTCTAGATGGGACTTTGAATACACTCTGACCAATCTTTGTAATCTCAGGTAAAAGGGCCGATCCACCAGTTAGGACAACTCCAGCAGGCATTGCAATTGAATAACCAGATTTTTTAACAGTCTCTTTGATAAGGTCAAATATCTCTTCAGTTCTAGCTTCTACTATCTCTTTTAGGAAAGTCTTTGAAATTTCTTTCTGACTCTTAATACCAAGACCGCTAACATCAACCATATCTTCTTTCTTGGAGTCACTCTTTTTGGGAGCAGCCTCTTCAACTTTCCTAAGCAAGGCTGGAGTTCTATCATCTCCACTACTTGCCGCAGCTGTACTATTATTAAGAATCTTGCTCATATTAAGCTTAATCTTTTCGGCTTCTTCTAAAGAAACTTGAAGACCAATAGCTAAGTCACTGGTAATATTTGCTCCACCTAGCGGAACACAACCGCTGTACACAATTGCGCCCTCTTCAAAAATAGAAATGCTGGAAGTACCAGCACCAATATCAATAAGGGAAACACCAAGTTCTTTCTCTGTATCAGTAAGGACCGCAAGAGAAGATGCCCATGATGTAAATACAACATCATATACATGAAGAGCTAGCTGCTCTACACACTTCTTGATATTTCTCCAATATGAGTTGGGAGCAGTAATGATGTGGGTCTCTACCTCTAACCTACTTCCCGTCATACCAATTGGATACTTAATTCCACCTTGATTATCAACTACAAACTCTCGTGGGATAATGTGAATTGGGTTTAGAGTATCTGGCAATGAAAGCGTTCTAGCATTTTCAATAGCTCGATAGGTATCCTCTACTGAGATCTCAGAGTCCGAGACGGCTACAACTCCTTTATTATTAAGACTTGTAACCTGTTCTCCATTTATAGAGACAAAGACGTCAGATACTGTTACACCTGCCATTCTTTCGGCAGCTGTTACACTTTCTGATATTGCATTAGTAGCCTCTTCAATATTTACTACTACTCCCTTCTTTATTCCTTTACTCGGATGAGAACAAACACCTATAACTGTAGGGGATTGTTGGTTGTCGTCAACGGCAGCGATTACGGTTGTAATCTTGCTAGTTCCGACGTCAATTGCTGTAATGATTCTGCGTGCCATTGTTAGTATGAGGCAGTATAATTTTAATGTAAATTAAACCTATTTCTATAACAATATATTAGAAAAGATAGATTTAATCAAGTAACTATTTATGATTGTTACAGAGCTATGTACCAATGTCAACAATCCTACTCCTTCCCTCTTATTACAGGCCTTTCATATCTCAAGTCAACTAAGGAATATTCAATATTCTTGCTCTTAATTTGATCACTCACAACAACAAATCTTGCGAGCTGAGTTTTCAATTCTTGGTTAAATGAGAAGACAAAACTCTGGTTCTCATTCACAAAAACTTCACACACACCATCTTTAACCTTAATTTTCTCTATCCCATAGCTGTACTCATCAAACACCTTTCTAATATCGTTGAAATTTAGAACAAACAAATAACTACTCTGCTCCCCTGCGTTGAATGTTTGGTACTGAGTACTGGTCACAGTAAGGGCGTCAACCTTGGAGGATTTATAGAGAGTTTCGCATTCCTCTTTATTGGATCCAGCATTTAACGTATATGCACTGGAATCTAATAGCGCACATTCATTATTCCCGGAAGTTATGTAGTATGCTGGCTTTCGTTCTACAATCTCAATAATCACCGTATATGGGAACTTCTTATCTATAGCAAAGCTTTGCACATAAGGAATTTTAGACATTTGTTTAGAGATAGATTCGTAAGTGATATCAAAATATGATTTCCCTAAGATATTCTTTTTAATTCCGGATATTTCATCGTTTGAAATGTATGTAAGATTATCGCTACGAATTCCTTTGACATGAACTTTTGAGATGTTAAATACTCCGTAGTTATTAAGAAAAACGAGGAGGAGAATAAGCAGGACTGCGAATATATATATCCTTATCTTAAAAAGAAACCTTTTAATTCTAAGAAACAGAACAGTTCTTGGATTTATGGTGGCAGATGAGTTAAGCATAATATCAGTTTATCATAAAAATTACTTATACTCCCAGATAGAAAAGGGGTATAATCTAAGCATGAAAACAATAAATAAAAAAATCACTACGCCTGATGGCTTCATATTAGATGTAATTGTCTTTGAACCCGAAACTCCTGCTAAAACGGAAGTATTTATGTGCCATGGGTTAACTGGTAGCAAAGATACAAAAAGAAATACGCTTTTAAATCTCGCGGAGAAACTCTGCGAAAATGGCATGAGAGTTATTAGGTTTGATTTCAGAGGCCATGGAGAAAGTAGTGGAATTGATTTAGATGTAAATTTAGATTCCTTCATCATAGACCTAGACACTGTTATGAGAAGCGAGAGATCAGATTTACAATTTATGATGTTTGGTTTTTCATTTGGAGGATTTACAGTTTCAGAATATATACACAAAAAAATATCCATCCAGAGAAAGTAGTTTTATGGTCACCTGCATTGGACCCACATGGAAGTTCTTTCAATAACCCAAAGGAATTTTGTTACCCCGAAATTTACAATGCAAAACAAGACGGGAGCTTAGAAGAAAGAGGATATCTTACCTGGGCCTCAAAAAATTTTCGTATTTCAAAAACCTTTATAAACCAGGTAGAGAAATATGATTATATCGGAGCAATAGAGGATCTGCCAAAAGAAACTTTGATTATACAAGGAATAAACGACAACAATGTAGATAAGACATATAACGAGAAATACGCGAAAGAATTCAATATTAAATATATTGAGTTAAACGCATCTCATTCGCTATTTGAAGAAATAGACAAAGCAATAGAGCTAACTATAAACTTCTTTCAAACAAAATCCTAGCATATTAACTAAGGAGATACTTTGGAGCGAGAGACGGGGTTCGAACCCGCGACCTACACATTGGCAATGTGTCGTTCTAGCCAACTGAACTACTCTCGCATATGCCGAGACCCAGGTTTGAACTGGGGACCCTTTGTTCTTCAGACAAATGCTCTACCAGCTGAGCTATCTCGGCATGTACTAGAATATATCAAAATCTGGATAAATATTCAATTTCTACGAAATTCATCCAAAACTTTTTTAAAGAAAGCTGAAAATTCTTCTATGAACCTCTCCTGACTAAAACCCTTTGCAAACTCATTCATACTCCTTACATTGAACTTACCTTCACTGTAGAATTTTTCAATCCTATCTATAGCCTCCTTAAGACCGTCTGGTGATTGCTCTGTGAAGAAAGTACCATTCTCACCCTCCCTTATATAATCCAAAGCTCCACCCATCTTGTAGGCCACTACAGGAGTCCCCGATGCAATAGCTTCAAGTGGAACAATTCCAAAATCCTCTACACCACAAAATAGAAAGCCCTTTGCACGAGAAAGGTAGTCCCACTTCTGATCTTCAGATAACCAACCCAGATACTCAATATTTTTATGATCTTTAGATAGCTTCTCCAGCTCCTTCTTCATACTCCCCTCTCCCATAATTTTGAGATTAAAACCCTCCCGCATCGCAGTTTCAACCATCAATCTCCCTCCTTTATTCGGTTCAAAAGGTGCTATTGCGAAATAGTAATCTTGTTTTGGGTTATCATACTTGGCTCTATCGACATATACAGGAGGGAAGATAATCGGATCGGGAGTCCTTCTGTAGTATTTAATAATTCTCTTTTTAACAAAATTTGATATAGGAACAAGGTAGTCAATACGAGCAGTTGAAGTAACATCCCAGATTCTTATGAAATGGAGAAAGAAAGGAATTACCATCCTCTTCCACCAGCTGAAATTCTTCGGATTGAAGTAGTCTCGAGACTGATCCCAAGCATACCTCATTGGCGTAAACATGTAACAAACATGGGGAGTGTTTACATCTGTAATCACCCCCTTGCTTATACATGCACTTGTTGATATAACAAGATCGTAACCTCGCAGATCAAAATTCTCAATTACCATTGGCCATAGAAAGTATGTATATCTATAGAACTTTTTGATAAAAGGGATTTTGTTTAAAATCGAAAATGTAACTTTTCTATCAGCAATAATTGGAGCTTCAGCGATCGTATTCATATCACCAAACATCGCGTAGAAATCCGCTTGAGGAAATATCTTGCAGAAAGTCTCAACACACTTCTCCCCACCCCTGACCTTGTAAATCCAATCATGAACAATAGCGACTTTAAGATCCTTAAACTCTTTACTCATAAAGAACTACCGTTCTCATCTTAGATTTAGATTTCTTTCCAAGAACTAAGTACAACCATCCAAACAATATCAATGCCAATCCAGCATATATCGATGCAGTACCAGGATTTAATGCAGTGTTAGGAACGGTTGGAGTCTGACCACTTCCAGATCCAGTGGTAGTATAGGTCGCAGTTGCAGGTTTAGTTGTAAGAACGTTAGTAGGGGGACTTCCATCCTTCATAATAACACTCATAAAATCCTGATTTTTACCGTTATGATTCCATTCCAATTTTATAGTTCCAGCTTTTAATACCTGAAACTGAACTCTTGCAAAAACGTCTGCACCACCGGCTGTTTTATATAGAGTTCCAGCTCCACTTTGACAGAAACCCGTTAGCATAACCACGCCATACTTGTTATCAACGCTCTGCTTATTTGACGGGTAAGAACAGAACAACGAAGCATTATATTCAGGTTTTACAACCTTAACCATTTTAGGGTCAAACAAAAGCGTAGCAGTAGCCTGGGTTATATTCTGATCTCCGCTATCAATCAGGACATCTACCGTAAAAGTCTTACCCACTGTAACTACACCCTTTGATGGGTATAGTGTAAAGCTTGGGGTTGCGGCAAAAGCATCAGTTCTAAACAGAGCAAGGGTAATAAATATTGTAACAACCAAGACTATAATCTTTCTCATTATTTCCATAATATCATAAATACTTTGATACAATACGATCAAAGTCTAAAATTCTCTTCTCCCAACTATTTTCAGAGGCAATCTTCAACCTTTTACTCAAAAGCTCGTTCCACGTTACTGAATCACTTCGCTTCATATTTATCCAATATTTTAGGGCATTTGTAAACTCTACAGGGGTATCAGCAACTGATCCCAGAGCAGGATTTGAAGAGAACTCAGCGA
Source organism: Candidatus Dojkabacteria bacterium UBA2022 (assembly GCA_002335495.1). Lineage (GTDB taxonomy): Bacteria > Patescibacteriota > Dojkabacteria > SC72 > SC72 > UBA2022. The sequence continues at coordinate 21,348 of DDBW01000012.1, forward strand.
GGGATTTAATACCAGTAACAACAACAGGAAGACCACTGGATAGATATTCAAAATATTTAAGAGGGAAACCTCCTTCGTTGGCTTTATTCATTCTCCTCGCAATAACTGCAACATCCCAATATTTAAAATAGGCTGGCAAGAGATCGTAATCCCTTGGCCCTAGCAGGTATACATTATCCAAAGCTTTAAGCTTACTCACATCAGTTCCGACCTCACCAGATCCAATAGGCCCTATGAAAACGAAACTAATATCACTATTCTCTTTTGCAACTTCGGCCAGTAGTTCTAGATTTTCTTTATATGAAGCTAGGTTACCCATAAACCCAACTACAGGCAAACCTTTTTCGAGTACTGGTTTGAAATCCTCTGGAGCTTCAAGATTATCTTTTAGAGCACTATTAAAAAAGGAGAACTTTGCCACATTGTTTAAATAGTGTACTTTCCCAGAATCTACTACCTTTGCAAACTCGTCTCTCATTACTGGAGATACTGTAATAACCAGATTGGCTTTCTGTAAAATAATGTTCTGTTGCCCCAATACATACTCTTTATCGACATTTGGTACTTCAGAATAATCATCTACACAATGGTAAATAGAAACACTGTGATTCACTTTGTCTATCAAAAACTGTCCAGTCGGGAGAAAAATCCAGAGGATAGGCTTAGGCTTCAAATACTTATTACTATACTTTTTCACGAAGAAGGTAATTATGTTCTCATTTAGTTTTTTAATGAAGCGAATATTCTCAAAGGGGAGCCTAACTAGTGAAAGAACGTAAACATTCTCCCGAGGTTGGCTTACTCCTCTGAAGAACAGAAGAATAAAATCAAATAATCTTTTAAAAACTTTATACACATCTGTTTTCCCAATGGTTGGAACCGTTTTTAATCCTAGGCTTTCAACAAAAAGCACTTTAACCCCGGAGTTGGCAAGTTCATCTGTAATTATTTGGGCATTTAGAACATTCTTCGTATGAAGAGTGTAATTACAGGAGGAAATCAGTACTACATCATTATTTTTAAGCATATAACTAACTATTAAAGTGTGGTATAAATATCAATATATTACAATGTTATAGGTAGCAATGACAATCGACCGTAAAATATCATACAAACTGCACGAAATTGTCGAGAAATATCCGATAAAGGGAGGAAAAAAGCTTGCCAATACTATATCCAAGCTCATTCTTCCCATACCGAAAGGAAGAATTGTTGTAGATAATAGAAATGGTCAAAAAGTTATCCTAAACCCTAGGAGAAATAAAGGAGTAGATCTGTCAATATTTTACACAGGTTTGTACGAGCCTGGAGTAATAAATGTTATGAGAAATGTTCTCGACCAAGGAGACACCTTCATGGAAATAGGGGCAAATATAGCCCCACTCTCAATGAGTGCTTCTGAAATGGTAGGAGGCAATGGACAGATATATGCTTTCGAGCCAGATCCTACGGTGGTTAGAATTATAAATGCTAATATAAAGCTCAATTCTTTGCAGAATATATCTGCTGTTAACATAGGACTGGGCGACAAAGAATCTGAGATGATGCTATATCTCAAACCTGAAATAAACAGAGGTGCTTCGTCTCTAATTAAAGAGCCGGGTGATAGATCTGTAAAAGTTAAAATTGAGACATTAGATAGATTCGTCAAAAGAGAGAATATCAAAGACATCTCAATGATGGTGATTGATGTTGAAGGGTGGGAAGAGCATGTACTAAAAGGGGGATTAAATACTATTAAACGATACTCTCCACTAGTATCTATGGAATTTAATAGTAAATATAATCCTCAAAAGCTTTATGAAATCATCAAGAAACTTGGGATATATAACATATACTCACTTAGAAGAAGTAAGGACTACGTATCAAAGTTAAGAAAAGTACAGAGTTTTAAGGATCTAAAACTCGACGACAACGCCTTCTTCCTAACTCCAAAACACGAAAAAATGCTTCAATCGATTATTGGTTAGGTAAAAATCTTTTAAGAATTTTAATAGACGATTTATAAGTATTCACAAATACCATTTCTTTACTAATAGCAGAGAGAATAATGTATATTACCGGAATTAAAGCCATATACAATATATTATTCTCGTACAAGAAAAACGCTGGAGTAAACGATAAGAAGTTTATAGCGACCAACTTTAGTATCGGTTGTAACAGATCCAAACTATATTTAATACCATGATTCCTCACAACAATCGAATAGAGCATGACAAATGTAATGATTGAATACACACCCAAACTTAGAGCGACGGACATGATCCCCCACTCCTGATAGGTCATGAACATAAATGAAGTACCAACTAAAACTGCAATACCAGTTGTTAGCATAACTCCTTTCCAATTCTGTGAGCTGTACATCGCAGACATAACTACAAATATAGGTGACGAAAATAGGGTTGCAAAGGCATAGTATGAGAGAGCTTCTCCTGTGATAGCGGTAGCGTCAGAGGTGAACGAACCTCTCTGGTAAAGAAGCTGCACAATATCACTCCCCCAAAAGAGGAAAACAAAAAAAAGGGGGATGCTAACGGCGAAGGAGTACACCAAAGACTTATTTAATACTTTCATAAATTTATCGCTATCCCCATTTTTTAGAGATTTGCTCAGGGGAGCAACTATGACCGCACCTAGTGAGTATGCAACAAGACTCTTAACCAAATCGCTTGTCCGATCAGCGTAACTAAGGCCAGAGATAACTCCCTCCCCAAGGTGCGATGAGACAATTCGAGTAGAAACAATCATAATCTGAGGTATTAAAGTTGCTAGAATCATAGGAAAGAAGCTTCTCGAGTAATCGAAAATACTCCTTATTTTCAATTCAATATCCCACACCCAGTTCTTAGAGGCTCTAACTAACGATGGCACTTGAATAATAACTCTAAACATAGAGGCAAATAGCAAGGTATATGAGAGAACTTCAAGCGACCTTCCGTCTTTGGCAAGAAAGATACCTATGACAAGAACAATTGTCATAACTAAATCCTGCGCTCCACTAAACTTGTACTCACTATAACTATTCAGAATAGCTCGAATTATTGAAGAAAGGGCATAGAAGAAAGTGGCGAAGGCTGTAATCCGAACAACCGACACTACATCACTCCTTATAGCCTCATTTACGCTTGATATAAGGTAGGGTGCAAATATATAGGTTACAAGTACAATTAGGAGGGATAGAGAGAGAAGGAAAAGAAAGAAGCCATTTAACCTCTTTTTATCCTTAACATTTTGAGTATCGAGAATGAAAGAAATTAACAATGGTATAAAAGCCCCTCCGCTAAATAGAAAAAGTAGTGAGTTTGAGAGGGTAATACCAGCGTTATAAGCATCGATTAGTAAACCTGCCCCAAAGTAGTAAGCAAGCAGAATCTCTCTCAAGAAGGCAAAGCCTTTGGCAAAAACAGATATTAGAAAAAGTAATATTGCATTTTTCTTAATCGAACTGGATTCATTCATCACCAAAGATAATACCAATTAATACGGCAACAAACATAGCCATTCTGATATCAGGCAAGAGATTAAAGAAGAAGGCATTAATAACAATATAAAGAATCAACATCCAATACTTACTAAACACCTCCATAAACCAACCCCAGAACTTTTTAAGCCAGAAGCCAGCCGTAATAAAAGGAATTAACCCAATCTCTACAATCCACTGAAGATACGAGTTATCAACAGTATTAAATGCGCTAAAGTATGCATTCTGGGTATTTTTAAGCAAAGAGCCTAGTGAAGCAGGTCCAAATCCAAAGAGTAGGAACTTTATATTCATCAGGTTAGGAATTACAACCTCCTGCAAAGTAATTTTCATAAGATTCATCCTCCCCCCTACTCCTCCATACTCATTGAATTCCCCACTAGAGATGTTAACCGTTTGGAAATAACTGTTCAGAATAGTGAGCTGATTAGCAAATAAAGCTCCGTCAAAACTTATGGTTTCAAAAGTTCTAACAATCAAGCTCCAAAATATTATCTGGTTAGCGCTGAAGAGTGATAAAGTGACAGCAAGAAAACCTCCTCCAACAAGTCCTAAAATATAGTTTCTAATAACTACTTTAGAAACTTTACTTCTGATCATGAGCATAAAACCAATAAGTAAGATTAGACCTAAGGATAGGAAAACAGATCTAACCAAAGATAGGGTTATAAATGCTGAAAAGACAACTAAAATAGGATATTTATACTTCTCATATCTTCCTTTTAAGCTTGTGATTGCAAGAATAAAAAGCGCTCCAAGAATGAATGCAAAGTGCGAAACGTTTGCGAATACACCATGAACTCTTAAAGAATTTCCATATAACCAGTTAAACTTTCCAACCCCATTAAATCTCTCCACAATAAAATCGGGGTCATTAAAAATAGAACCCACAACATCTCTCACCAATTTTAACTCTTCATACGGAGTAATAAAGAGTTGGTAAGAGGTAAGAGCAAGCATGACTAACATGGAAAATATCGAGGCAACAACTAAGTGATTCTTACTTACAACCTTTAGTCTAAGGACTTCAAGAACTACAAAAATCTCTATTCCGAACAGTGCCCATCGAGCAGTCTCCTTTAAGCTTGCTGTTTCAAAGTTCAAAAGATATGAGAGGATAACGAATATGATCAGGGTTATAACTAAAGAATATTTCCTTACCAGAGAAATTAAAACATCCTTTACGCTCCCTTCTGAAACATACTTATACATCAAAAGAGGGGATGTAATTACAAGCAGAACAATTGCGAGAGAAATTGAAACTCCAGACGTGAAAAATATCTGATACGGGATGATAAACACCCAGAGAAGTGTAATAATTTTGAGTATTCTATTTAACAATTCTTTCATAGTTATCAAGGAAAACTTTCTCACTAAATCTTAATTTAACCTCCTGACTTGCCTTTGAAACAATTCTCTTTCTTTTTTCAACATCTGTAAGTGCATTATCAAGTACTGCAACTAAATTATCAATATTTTCACTTTCAAATAACAATCCTGTCTCACCATCATTCACAACTTCCTTAAACCCTCCTACGTTAGAAGTAACTGCTAGACATCCATAACTCATGGCTTCAAGAGCTACCTTGCCGAAAGATTCAAATCTAGAAGGAGCAATGAATATGCTACTGGATTTATAAAGTTTTGCAATTTCAACAGGGTCGGTTATAAATCCGAGGAATTTTATACTCTTATCATCATACTGTTTCCTTAAATTTTCCATCTGGTCACCATCACCTGCGATATAAAGTTCCAGGTCAGAGAACTTATTTTTAAGCTTCATAAAGGCTTGAAGAAGAATATCTACCCCTTTATTTTGCACAACTCTACCTACATATAACAACCTATTAGAATTTCGATCGACATTATCAACGATAATTGGTTCGGGAGACGAGTTATGAATAACTATTGAGTTTGAAATAGAGTCTTTAATTGTTTTAACAGCTTCATCCTCTAAATATTTACTTACAAATACAACCTTATCTGAAATCTTGATAAGCTGTCTAAGCAAATACCTTTGCAAAGGAGAGCGACGTGGAAATACTACAATATCACTACCATGAAAGCTCGATATAAGAGTTGTATGTTTAAACAATACTTTGCAAAGAATTGCGTATACAATAACATTGTCCCCAAAGTGAATATTTACAACAGCAGGGCGAAAGGTTGAGTACTGATACAAAAAATGGATAAGTGTAAAAGGGAAAAGTATTAATGAAAGCAAGGTCCGGATTGCTGATATACCGGGAAATATAAAATATGTTTCAACAATAGAATAACCACTCATCATATAACCAATACCGAGAAGAGCTTTAAGATGATCAGTCCAAGACTGTTTAAAATACTCTCCTAGAGATTTAATACCACCCTTTCGTGTTCGAAAAAAATTTGTAATTACCCTTATCTCATAACCTCTTTTTGCTAGTCCTGTAGCCAGTTGATCAACAACCTTCTCAACTCCGCCAATCGAAGGATAACTTCGGGAGGTTATGATTAGTACCTTTTTCATGATTACCAGTTAGATGTTTCAAAGAAGGCGATATCGGGAGCATTAGGAGTTGTTCCACTCCTCGACCATAGACTCCAAGTTGTTCCTCCGTTATCCGAGAATCTAGTCCATATTCCTCCGTCCAAACCAATAACTGTAGCAATAACTCTGGTGTATTGGCCATCGTAGATCATTTTAATATTTTGTTTAGTTTGACCACTCCGAACCCAGCTACTCCATGATCCCCCTAAGTTGGTACTATATCTTGTCAAAATATTGTTGCCCGAATCCCTAACGCTTTGAATAATGCGGGAACCAGTATAAACAGCTTCTATATCGCTATATGTAGAGCTATTGGAGGACCACGAACTCCAGGATTGCCCACCATTTGTAGTATATCTACTAAAGATGGCGTTATTACCGCCTCTTACATACATAATAACCCTACTGCCTGCTAAAACAAAAGATAGGTTACCAGGTGTAGATCCACTCCTCACCCACGAGCTCCATGTAGTACCTTTATCGGTACTATATCGAGTATAAACCCCACTATCTCCCCCTCTGACCCCCTGTATAACCCTATCGGTATTAGAATCATAAATCATAGAGACAAGACCAGGAGTAGATCCGTTTTTCTGCCATCCACTCCAAGACACCCCACCATTAGTTGAGCTTTTTGTATAGATACCGCTATCAGTACCACGAATAGCTAGCACAATTCTTCCATTGGCATTAACCAATGATACCGGAGACAATGTTCTACCAAGTTGAGTCCATCCGCTCCAGGTCACTCCGTAGTCAGCAGAATTTCTAACATATAATCTATTGCTACCATCTCTGCGAGCCTGTACTAAACGAGAATTAACTGTATCATAAACAAGGGTTGGCTGAGTATATACCCCAACGTTTGTTAACCTCCATGCAGACCAGGTCTGACCATGGTCATCAGAAGTTCTATCGTACAACTGATTAGCCATCCCTCTTACGGTCTGATACAAGCGACCAGTTTGAGTTAGGTCGTGGGATGAAGCATCCGTAGCCCGAACAGCATTATATGCATTGAGAATTCCATAACCGGTCGCAGAACTGTAGGCACCGCCGGAAGTGTTTGTAGCACTCATTCTAAGCACATATCTTATCTGTTCATTACTCCATGTTGGATTAAGAGTCCACATTAATGCAGCGACAGCACTAACTTGAGGAGCTGCAAACGATGTTCCAGCAGTTAATCCTGTCGTAAATTGGGTAAACTGGGAAGGAGAATTTGGGCGGGAATTTGTCCCCAAGCAAGGATTATCGTATGAGTTAGATGCAAAATAACAGGTATAAGATTGAACTGGAACTCCGCTACTTACAGGGGCAACAAGCTCAAGTCCGGTTCCATAACTTGAGTAAGAAGCTCTTGTCCCATTTTTGGATGAAGACCCAACAGCAATTACGCTACCGTAACCAGCAGGATAATCGATTGAACTAGAATTACGGTTACCTGATGCTGCAACTAAAAGCACATTATCTTCTTCATAAGCTCTCTCCATTGCAAGTTGTTCAAAAGGATCCGGCGATTGACCTCCAAAACTCATATTAATAATATTTACTCCCTGAGAGACAGCGTATTCAATAGCTCTAGCGACAACTTCAGAAGAACCTGATATTAGACTAGGCATACCCGGCTTACTTCCGGCAATCCACTGCCCAGAATTAGTATCGTAAACATAACCAAATATATTTATAGGAAGGATAGTTACATTAGGAGCAATACCAATACCTGCCGTACTGTTACTTGCTAAGCCAGCAATTATACTGGTAACAGCAGTTCCATGCCCCATCATGTCATTTGGATGTCCCATTTCTGAGATATCACATCCGAAATGGTTACTCCCACTATCATTTACAGTCTCACATAACCTCTGGGCAACACACTTATATGAAGTGTAAGGTGCATTAGAGCAGTTAGAAGATGAGGATATTGATGAAACTAATGGGGTCCAGTAGTTGTAGAAGTCTATCAAGTTTAAGCCATTAACATCATCAGCATATGATTTCGTTCGTTCAGAAGGAGATTCACACTGACCATTCCCATTGGCATCTAAGCAGTACAGAGTATTAGAACCTGCCATGAATGTGTCATCAATACCACCGTTGGCATCGTTATCCAGACCGTCATCCGCAGTCTCACCTGCATTAACACTCAAATTATCGGCTAAATCAGAGGCAGGCGCAAAACCCCATGAACCGCCAGTATATGCGTATTTTGTTGTAGTTTCGTAGGCAAGTCCGGTGTCGATGACTGCAACCTTAATGGTGCTATCACCTCCCCAACTCTTCCCTTGAGTATCTAAGTGCTGCCATGCCCTCATCACATCAATACCGTAGTTACCGGATCCGGACTGACTTAAATACCACTGGTACGAGCTACTGAAACTATTTGAAGGAGGAAACAAGGGGTCGTTTGGGGTTGGGACTGCGGAAATATCTCTCCTTACAACCTGAGAAACAGCAATAACATTTGGATCTTTGTTAAGCTCTTCAAGCGCTTTATTTACATCCCCATCGATAGTTGCAGGTATAGCAACCGCCTGTCCATACGAACCAGCAATAGAGGCATTTTTAACATTTCTAAGACTCTGAGGAATCTTTGAAGAACCGTCTTTGCGATAGAAGATGGTATATCGCCCTTCCACCACATCCTTCCCTTTATATATGAGGGTTTCATCAAGAGATAGCTTAACTCCATTTTCAATATTCTTAGCGATCTCCTTTACTTTTTGAGCGGGATACTCAGCTTTAACCGAAGGGATGGCTTTTACCGCCCGAACCTCACCCAAAAAAAGAAATGGAGAGATATTTAAAACAACAGTAGAAATTATAAGGAGTTTTTTAAGCACTTTCATCAGCAAATTCTAAGGTAATATTATATCTCGTCCTGAAGTGTAATTTTCAAATTCTGCAACCACCACCTCAGGGTATGTTTTTGCAGCCTTAATACTGTTAAAAGTTATTCCACTTTGAGGTCTAACTTTCCAAACGTTACTACCAACACTACTCACAATATCAAGTTTAAGGGCAGATATAATCTGCAGGGCTCTCTCGTTTGAAGTACTTACCGAGAAGGCAAGAATAAACGGACCTCTTTGAAACTTATCCCTTAATACATTCCACAGATCATTTGTTCCTGCATCATAACCCAAGGCCCAGATTCCGATTCCACCAAGCTTAGTATTTCTAGCATAGTCATACTTGGCTGCTAAACTCTTTGGATCATCATAATAACCGTGTCGATACTGACCGTTATACACATATGAATACCAAGTTGCTTTATCAGTGTTATTCCATTTAATACTATTTGGGTTGTGATATGCATCAAAAGCAGGATCAACCACAGAACCGTAAGTTTCAATAACTCCACCGCAGCTTGGATAGTTTACCAATGCATTATAACTACTAAACTCCGACTGTTTGACAGCAAAGTCTATACCATAATATGGTATTCCCATTAGAATTTTCCCTGCAGGAGCTTTCTTTACAGCCTCCCCTAAATGATACGAGACGTTCCAGTTTGAGTTTCCGTATAGCGGTGACATTGGAAAGATTCTTTTACCATTGTAACAGGATGTAGTTATGTAGTCGTAGTTCATAAACATTATATAATCAAGAGAAGTAGCACCAAGACCAGCAATATCATATGCAGAGTATCCTGCTGCCGAAGATCCGAATACGTCAGTACTTACTACAGAGCCAGGAAATTCCAGATGCATCCTATCCGCCAGCTTATCGTGCCATGACACAAAATTCGCCCGAAGGGTTGTCGTAACAGGGTATGAACTATCAGGGATGTACTCGAAGTCAATATTTACACCATCAAGGTTATTATCTCTAATTACCTTAACAATATTATTTATTAGCTTATCCCCTGCCCCATTCTTATTTGCTACAAGATCTCTAATACTTCTATTATGGAAGTTCTTAACTACCAGATATACCTTCGTGTTGTTTTGATGAGCTAGATTGACCATATTTTTAAAGTTTTGGGATCTAAAACCTTGATAGCCAGGATCATCACCCATCACCCATTCCCCATTGTCGTAACACGTAAGAGCAAAATACGAGATAGCTGTTAGCTTGTCATACTGAAGAGACTGGTACTTCGGTAGTTGCCAGTATGGCATAAAACCCATCACCTCTTTATCGCTATTTCTAGGGGCAGAAGCAGGTAAACGAGAAGATGTTGTACGGCCCCCACTGTTTTCAGAATCCCCAGTATTACTCTCCCAATTAAAATCCATATTTCTATACTTCTCTTCTTCTAGCATATGAATAGTTTTAGAGCTTGAGGTGTTAACATTAGGAGTAGTTTCTAAATCCTTTTTAGGGGTAGTGGTTCCAAGCACTTTCTCTACAGTGGAGTTAAAAGTAACAGTTCTACCTGTCCCTTTATTTTCTACAACTGATATATCATCAACAACCCCTTCACTATTACTAACATAGGCATAATTAAACACTTTATCTACGTTAATAAACACCCCTATACTTAGAAGTAGCGAAAAAATTCCCCCAATTATGTATACTATTCCTGTTCGTCTCATCACTAATTTAATAGTACCAACTCAATGACAGTATTACAAACCATAATCATGTCTATCGTACAGGGAATTACCGAACTCCTCCCTATTTCAAGTTCGGGACACCTGGTACTTTTCTCTAAAATCCTTGATATTCAGGAAGTTTCCAACTTCACATTAACTTCGCTCCATCTTGGAACAACCCTGGCAATAGTTCTTTTTAACTGGAAATTCCTTTTCACAGATATCCAATCCAAGATCAAACTATATACATACATTGTAGTCGCCACAGTTCCCGCTGCGTTAATAGGAGCTTTGTTTTCAGATGCAATAGAATCATATTTACGATCCACGATGGTGGTAGCAGTTTCTCTCATAGTCGTTGGAATAATTATGATTGTAGTGGACAGAAAAGCACTTCAGAATAAGGAAGGCGGAGTGATGGAGCTCGAGAATGTAACATTTAAACAGACCTTATCGGCAGGGTTTGCTCAAACTCTTGCTCTAATTCCTGGGATATCTAGATCAGGAATAACAACAATAGCAGGGGTATTTTCGGGATTAAACCAATATGTGGCGATAAGACTAAGCTTCATCCTGGGAATTCCAATTCTTCTTGGATCTTTCCTATATGAGATGATTAAAACAGAGAACTCTCTCACAATGATTACCCAACCGAACTCTATCCTAGCAATCGTAATTACCTTCATAGCAGGTTACGCCTCACTATGGTTGTTAGATCGAATGTCAAAGACGAGATTTCTTATGTACTTTGGTGTATATAGAATATTGTTAGGAGTAATAATTCTACTCTCTATATAACGCTTAAAATATCAATCCCCGTCATAGACTGAGGAGGCTCTACATTAAGGATGTTTAATACCGTAGGAGCAACATCAGCCAATATTCCCGTAACATTAGCCCTATCGCCTGTCCCCACTTTTATAAGCTTCTTTGGATCAGCCAACGTAAGCTCTTTAATATCACTAAGTACGATAAATGGCACAGGATTATTGGTATGTGCGGTATCAACTTTCTTGGTGACCCTATCGATCATAGTCTCACAGTTACCATGATCAGCAAGCATCAAAAGTGCACCATTCTTTTCAAGCACTTTAAAAGCAATCTCTTTAGCACACTTATCTACAAATTCATTAGCTTTAATCGCCGCATCCAAATTACCCGTATGCCCCAACATATCAGGATTGGCAAAGTTTATAAGGATAAATGAGTACTTCTTTTTATGCAGATTATCCAATCTATACAGGACCTCATCCTTGATAATCTCGGCACTCATCTGAGGGGTATTTGAATAGTCAAAAACCTTAGGCGAAGGAACGTTAAAAAAGTCCTCACCCGCATGAGGCCTCTCAATACCACCATTGAAAAAGTATGTTACATGCATAAACTTCTCAGTCTCACTTATGTGAAGCTGATTCAACCTATTGTACGAAAGAATCGCAGACAGTGTATCAACAACCTTTTTAGGTGGAAACACAACCTTAGTATCAAGATCTTCAGAATAACCGGTCATAGTGACAAAATATAGATTTTTGGGATTATTAGCCTTCTGAAATTTATCGAAGTCCGGCTTAATAAAGACCTTGGTAATCTGCCTTGCACGATCTTCTCGGAAATTGAAGAAAAGAACTACATCATTATCTGAGATAGGACCGATAGGATTACCTTGCTCATCAACCATAGTAGTTGGAACGAGAATCTGGTCATTCTCATTCTGTTTATAGGCATCTTGTAAAAGAGAGAACACATCTTTGGACGTTCGTTCACCTAATCCCACCATTGCATTGTACGCCCGCTGAGTTCTCTCCCATCGGTTATCACGGTCCATTCCAAAGAACCTGCCCATAATTGATGCAAGCTTTCCTGTACCCGTTTCTTTCATCTTCTGAACCAGCTTACTCGCATAGAAATATCCATCCGTCATACCTGTATCTCTTCCATCGGTCATAGCGTGAATATAAGGGCTAATACCATTCTTTTTGGCAAGATCAATCAGATGAAAAAGGTGCTCAATATGACCGTGCACACCACCTGCGCTAAGAATACCCATAAAGTGAAGCTTGGAACCTCTCCGTTTCACCTCTTCAAACATCTGTTTCATAACAGGATTCTCTCCCATCTCACCGCTAGCTATGGCATCGTTAATACGGGGTAAACTTTGATAAACAACCTGACCAGCACCAAGATTTAAGTGCCCTACCTCACTATTGCCCGGTTCGTCTTGAGGAAGACCTACGTGGGTACCCGAAGCATGAATAAGGGTGGATCTTCCGTATGTCCAAGCGGTATCAAGAAAAGGAGTATTAGCCTGCAAAACAGAGTTTCCAAGTTTATCAGGATGAACTCCCAAACCATCAAGTATCATCAAAACAACGAGTTCTTTCTTAACAGCCTCACCAGCATTACTCCCTACACCTTTATTTTTCTTCTTGAAAAGCCAGCTAAACATGAGATAATGAGCAGTACATGTAAATTATTCTCAGAACATAATACAACGATATGGAGGCAATAAGCAAAAGCCAATTAGAACAACTTAAGAGTGATATTGAATTAACGGTTAAGTCACTAGATATTGAGAACAAAAAATCCAGATTAGGAGAATTACAAACGGAATCCATGGAAGAAAACTTCTGGCAGAATCCTAACAGAGCCAAGAAGATAATGTCTGAGATGAACTCCCTACAAAGAGAGATAGATGAATCTAAATCCCTTACAGAAGACATAGAGTTGCTGTATCAAATTTACAATGAATCCAGTGAAGACGAACAACCCCAATTATCGGAAGAATTTGAAAGCATATATAAAAGATATAAAGAGTTCCAAACCCTTAAGTTCCTAGGCGGTAAGTACGACATGAGTAATGCGATCCTATCTATCCACGCTGGGCAGGGAGGAACCGAGGCAAACGACTGGAGCGAGATTCTCATGAGAATGTACCTTAGATACGTAGAAAGACTAGGATGGAAAGCTGAAGTGATACATATGGTGCAAGGTACAGAGGCAGGAATAAGCAGTGTAAGTATTAGAATAGAAGGACCGTATGCCTTTGGAAAACTAAAAAGAGAGATGGGAACTCACCGTCTAATAAGACTATCCCCGTTTAACGCCCAGAATTTAAGGCAAACCTCCTTCGCAGGAGTAGAAGTAATGCCGGAAATTGAGGACGATGATACTGAAATTGTAATCAGAGACGAAGACCTAGAGATGAAGGCGGTAAGGGCGGGAGGCGCTGGGGGACAACATGTAAACAAAACCTCATCCGCCGTACAGTTAACTCATATACCAACAGGTCTAACAGTTCACTGTTCTCAAGAAAGAGATCAGTTCCAGAATAAAAGAACGGCACTAGCAATGCTTAAGGCCAAGCTATGGCAGATTGAAGAGCAGAAGAGAGAGGACGAGATGAAGAATATCAAAGGAGAACACAAAATTGCAGGATGGGGAAATCAAATACGTAACTATGTGCTACATCCTTATAAACTTGTAAAAGACCTAAGAACCGGTATTGAGACAAGCAATGCAGAGGGAGTCTTAGATGGAGATCTGGAAGAGTTTGTTGAAGCGCAGGTCAGATTACAGTAATATAGAGGTAATGGATAAAAACGAAAAGTTGCCCATAATCAATTTTGAAACCGTATCAAAGGTATATCCTGGAGGTATCGTGGCTTTAAATGAGATCTCTTTTAAAGTAGATCCCGGGGAATTTTCATTTATAGTAGGGCCTAGTGGAGCAGGAAAATCTACCATCATCCGCCTCCTCATTAAGCAGGAACAACCTACCGACGGACTTATCCATTTTGAGGACCTCAATGTAACCTCTATTCCAAGAAAACTTCTATCCTTATACCGACAACAGTTAGGAATAGTATTCCAGGATCTCAAACTCATACCTTCTAAAACAGTGAGGGAGAACATTCAATTTGCCCTCGAAATTACAAATAGAAGAAACCACGAAATCAATGAAACCACAAACTATCTCCTTGATATTGTAAACCTCAAAGGAAGAGCTCACCTATTTCCTGATGAACTATCTGGAGGTGAGAAGCAAAGGGTTGCGATAGCACGAGCATTGGCCAACGATCCAAAGTTGCTTATCGCTGATGAACCTACCGGAAACCTAGACCAAGAGAACGCAGAGGAAATTATGAGTATTCTTGATGCAATTAACGGCTGGGGAACAACTGTTATGGTAATTACTCACGACAATGGAATCGTAGACAGAATGAAAAAGAGAGTCCTTAGATTAAATCAAGGGAAGTTAGTATCAGATGAAGGGAACGGAATGAGGAAAGCATCGGAGGAGAAAAAGAAACCAACCTTTCTACAGAGACTAAATGAGAAAGCCACCTCAGACGATGACAGTAACGATGTTGAGATTGATCCTGATAAAAAACATGAAGCAGAGATTTCTGATTTCCTTCAAGCGGTTAAAAAGCAAGACAAAAAGCTCTATAAAATGCTTAGACATGACAAGCTTGATGATATTGAAAAGGTTCTTGATATGACAGATGAGGAGCTAAAAAAGAAAGGTTATAAGGAGAAGCATTTGGAAGAGCTAGAGAAAGTAGTTAAAAACTATTACAATGATAAATAATGGAAAATATTAGAAGAATATTTAAAACGACGAGAATGAATATTGTAAGAAATAGATGGCTTTCGCTATCTACAATATTTGTAATCTCAATCGTATTTACAATATCAGCTTCGTTTATAGCACTGGCTATTATTGGGCAGAAGACAGTTGCCTTCTACGAGAAGAAAGCTCAGGTAATAGTATTCTTCAAAAAAGAAGCTCCTGAGGAGGAGATCTTCAAATTCCAAGAGAGAATAAATGATAGTAAGGTAGTTGAAAGTATAGACTACATTTCAAAGGAAGAGGCACTTGAGATCTATAAAGAGGATTTCGAGAACGACCCGGACCTAGTAGAAACAATTACAGCAGACACTCTCCCACCAAGTCTCAATATTAGAGCAAAGACAATCGGAGATCTCGAGAATATTATTAAGGCAATCAATCTAGAGAAAGAGAAGAATGCATATGTAGACGAGGTCTTCTACTTCAAGGATGTACTTGAAAACATCAAGACTCTTTCACAGGTAATCAACATTGGAGCAGCAGTACTCATAACGGGTTTGGCGGCAATATCATTCTCTTTGATAATGGTAACAATTAGTTTCAACATTCTTTCTCACAAAAATGAGATTGAAATAATGCATCTGGTTGGAAGCTCAGATAGATATATTAGAGTACCATTTATTCTTGAAGGAGCTTTCTATGGATTAGCTGGCGGATTAATTTCAGCGACCTTAATTCTACTCCCGTGGTATCTATCGATGTACTACTCAAGAGGTACCGACTTCCACTACTGGATATCTCAGATGCTTGCTGACCTATCCCTAGGTTTTCTTAGAAGCTTCGACCTACAATTCACAGTAATATTTATACTTCTACATATTGTCCTTGGAGTAACCTTCGGGGCAGTTGGCAGCTACTTCGCAGTATTGAAGTATCTTAGCTTAAAGAGTAAGTAATATTTGCATGAAAAAAACATATTCAGTAATAAAAGGGTTGTTGTTGATACTTATTATAGTAGGATCTATTTTCTACTTCATGGATATGGCTACTCAAAACAACCTGAGTATGAGATTAATGGCCGCATCCACCACATGCCCTCCTTCTATGGATGACTACGAATGCCTAGAGTTCTTGCAAGACCAAGCTCAGTTAATAAACAAGGATAAGAATAACTTAAACCAGAATATCTCTAATGAGCAGTATCAGCAGTTATCACTCTCACAAAGAATCAGTTACATTAACAGCTCTATTGCCAAAACCGAATCATCCATAAAGTCCTTAGAGGTAGAGATTGAAACTAAAAATGTTCAGATTAGAATTCTGGGTAAAGAGATAGATGAAATTAATAATAATATTGAGACAATTTCTCAGGAGATCAATCGACTTAACAACAGTATTAATAAAAGGATTTCGCTTTCATACAAATACTCCTTCATAACCCCCGTAGAACTTCTTTTTGAGAACGCTAATTTCGAAAACTTGCTTCGCAAACTAAAGTATCTATCCGAGACAAAGAGAAAAGATAAGGAGCTGCTAGAGCTGATGAATACCCAATCATCTGCCTTGGAACAGGAACAGGATATTCTTGCTAAAAAACAGAACGATGTAGAAAAGAAGAGATTAGAAATAGAGGAGGAGAAAACAAACCTATTTAAAGAGAAAGAGAACCTAAGCAAGCAGAAATCAGAGCAGTCCACACTTCTTGCAATATCAAGACAGAAGGAATCTGAATATGAAAAAAACCTTGCGGCATTAAAAAAGCAAGAAGATTCTATAACCGCTCAAATTTCACAGTTAATCTTCAACCTCTTCCAGAGTGGCCAGTTGCCAGCTAACACTCCGGTAAAGAAAGGAGAGATTATTGGATTCCAGGGACATACCGGACTGTCGTATGGATCTCACCTACACTTCGAACTTAGAAAGAATGGTGCGATAATAAACCCATACTCATCTGGGCATTTTGTTTGGTCCAATGGCAGCGGAAGTTCAAGATTCCCTATGGACAGTGCAATCATCACTCAATTCCCTCACTATAATGGTTCGGCGATTGATATGGTAAGCGCCACACAAGGTAATCAGAACCCTGGAGATAAGTACTGGACCAACGGAGTTAAGTGTGTGTATGGATCCGTACCGGCTGGTTGGTACAATCTTAGAGGGGAGGGCGCTCCGCTAAGAGCAATTCGAGACGGAAAGGTTACCGCCGTCTTTACAGACGTGTGTGGAGGAAGAGCCGTAATCGTAGACTACGGTGGAGGCCTAACTTCACTCTATCTACACTTAAGGTAGTTTCATTTGGATTTAATACGTAAGATGTAGCATTTACTATGCTACCAAATAAATTAAATCCAAGAAGTGTTCTCTCAATCCTTCTCTGGTTAAACATTTTCTTTCAAAATATTAACTTGCCGACCTACGCATCGTCCTCAATCATTATTAATGAAATACTTTATGACCCTGTAGGAACAGATTCAGGGTATGAATGGATTGAATTGTATAACCCGCTATCAACCTCTATTACCCTTACGGGTTGGAAAATCCAAGTTGCCGGTACAACCTTTGTTGATACAACAATCCTTCCGACTACAACAATACAACCAAATACATACCTGCTTGTGTGTGAAAGCAAGGTGGTGGGATGCGATGTCTATGTTACTAAACTTGCCTTACAAAACGGAGGGGATAGCACCGATGGAGTTCAGATACTAGATGCCAAAGGTAATGTAGTTGATACAGTACTTTATGATGATCCCAATTCTAACAACCTAACAAATGAGCAAGGAGTAGTTGCCCTAAATAACCAAACCGCCACACCAAGTGCATCGGGCGAAAGCCTAGGCAGAAAAAATATGATTGATACAGATAACTCTCACAGTGACTTTTACGTATTCTCCTCTCCCACCCCCAAAGCCGCTAATCCAACCTCAGACGAGCTGCAGCCCGCGGGTGAAGTTCCAGTGTTGATCTTATTCATCCTCCTCTTTATTCTTCTGACATATTCTGATAGACTAAAGCAATATAGAATAACTTTAAGCGAATATTTACATGCCACGTTCAAAGACAAAAGCAACATCTCCAGCAAAAAAAACAGCTCCTAAAAAGGCAGTTAAGCCTGTTTCTACTGTAAAAGTAGAAGAGAGTAAGATGCCGGAGAGTGCTAAGGGATTAAAAGTTCCTACAAAATTCGAAGTAAAAATGGATAAGAAGAAGGCTCTTAAAGCCCTTCTGTACACAGTACTTTTTGTAGTTGGATTTGGTTTAATTGATCTTCTAGTACAGTATCTAAACAACGATTATAGCGTAGCTGTTGTTAACGGTCAGAGAATTACAATGAGTGAGTTTAATGACAGAATTGCAAAGGCATACGGTACAACAGCAGCCTCAGCATTAATTGATGAAGTATTGATTGAACAGGCGGGAGTAGAGAATAAGGTTGTTGTAACTCAGAAGGATATTGATAACAGAATGAAGGAGATTGCAGAACAGATTGGTGGAGAGAAAGCTCTTGAGGATACTCTTAAAGCAAATAACATTGAGCGAGAAGATATAGAAAGACAGATTAGAATTGAGATGGTCACAGCCGAAATCTTGGAACCAACCATCAAGTATGAGGAGAAGGATGTTAAAACTTTCTTTGATACCTACAAATCTCAGTTATACCCAGGACAGGACAGTGTTAAGTTTGAGGATAAAAAGAGTGAGGTAGAAGAGAGTTTCCTCGCCCAGAAAGTTGAAGAAGCAAAGACTGCATGGTTAGAAGGATTAAGAACCAAGGCAAAGGTACAGAATAACATCACTACCAAGCCTGAGTATGGATTCTTTAAAACAATAACTAATATTGTCAGTAACATGGTTAGCGAGGTAAAAAATACTAAGTAACACTAAGCTTGAATATGAAAAGGGAGGCATATGCCTCCCTTTTTTAATAACCTTAAGATCCTGTTTATAGATCCAAAGCTTCAGACGGTTCAACAATAACATATCCTCTTCTTGAATCAGCGTATATCATTGAAAATTTACCTGTACTACTGTTCTTAAAAAGAATCTGCCTATCTCCTAATAGCTCCATTTTCTCAATAGCTTCTCCTTCACTCATTGGAGTCATGTCATTAAGTTTCTTTCTAAGAGATATTTTTGGTACATAGTCAGCATAGCTTTCTAGAGTACTATCATCTTCATCAACGCCATCCATGAGAGCCTCCTGGGCCTCTAAAACCTTCCATGGTGTGGTACCTTCCCAATTACCCTTTCTATCGTAGTATCTTCTTAATCTGCGAGTAACGATATCAGATGCTTTGTCGATGATTGCATACATATCACTCCCCTGTTCATCTACATGCACAGTAGCTTTAGGGAGAACAATATTTATATCCAACGTAAAATCCTTATCTATTCCTTTGCTGTGAACGCTCTCCTTAAATACAACATCCATATTGATAATATCAGCGAGGAGTTCTTCCTGCTTAGTAATTTTCTCTTCGAAATATGTGCGTAGAGCATCTGAAGGCTCCATGCCAGTAAATGAGATATTTATATTCATTTTAGAGAGATAATAAATTAGTTCTTCTTAAACACAGAGTATAGTCCGTATCCTAGAACCCCTAATAGAACTGATCCACCAAGCACCATAAATAGGGTATCTGTGGTAGATGATTGATATCCTTGGTCTGTAATTTCAATGTCGTACTTTTCAGCGAAGTAGTTAACGATCTGTGGCTCTCCGACTAGATACTCGGTCTCGCTTACTACTAGGAATGGTACTCCTTGATTTGCAGCAGGTACATTATATTTCTTAAACAGGTCATTTAGCTTATTCTGATTCTCAGCGTTATTAAGGGTTTCAATCTTATTTACTTTATCCGTAAGTTTATTGGTGTTTAGAAACTGCTCTACTTTTGCACAGTGTGGGCATCCTTGCCTTACATATAGATCAAGTTTGGCTTCTTCAGCTGCAAATGTATAGGTTGTCGACAATGCAAAGAAAAATACGGTAGCAATAGCTGAAAGTAACTTTTTCATATTCTAATTATCAAATGTTATATAGTACATTGTAACAGAAGGAAGGATGAGAAAAAAGTGTTGCCAAAATAAAAGGAGGAATATATAATGCAATAGTTATTCCGCGATAGCTCAATGGTAGAGCGAACGGCTGTTAACCGTTTGGTTCCAGGTTCGAGTCCTGGTCGCGGA
>DDBW01000003.1 GCA_002335495.1 Candidatus Dojkabacteria bacterium UBA2022
ATAAATTATAAAAAACCTTCTTTAAATTCATTTATTTGGATATATTCTATAAATTATCCTTGGCATTGTACCCGAGTGCAGAATATCTTTATGAAGAATTTCGTGGTTATAATCAGCAAAAGTATCATCATTAAATGCAAATACATGAGCTCCACCTTCAGCAATCTTCCCAGTTGGAACATCCGGAGAATAAGGAACAGATACAATCAAAGCTTTCTTAACGTGCTTTAGAAGCATATCAGTAACTTTATATGCATCATCAACATGTTCTAAAGTTTCAACAATTGTAATATAGTCGTAGGATTTTTTAAGTTCTTCAGTATTTAAATCTATTGCAAAAAATTCTTTATCAGGTTGGGTCTCCCTAGCTCGCTCAATAGCTACAGTGCTAATATCACATCCAGAGACTTTTGCATTTTTCACTTTATCTGAAAGAAATTTAACACTTCCACCATAACCACATCCAACATCAAGAATAGTTATCTCACTTCCATTTGTAGATATAAAATTGGGAAGAGGAAGATAATTCTCTGCAACGAAATCGTAACCTTTTCCATACTGATAATCCCAATATCTTTTGGTATTTATATTCCAAAGTTTTTTGAAGGTACCGTATTTGTAGTATCTTTCTGCAAGAACAACAATTCCAAAAGGAGTAAAGAATTTAATAAAACGAACAATAAACTTTAGTACTTTTTTCATTATATTTGTCTATAAACTATTTCTTTAAAAACGGGGTAAGAGTTAGGGTATTATCTTGAACCTTCTTACTTATTGTAAACGGACCTTTAAAAGGACCGTTAAGAAAGTTCCAATCAACCTTTCCGTGCCTTGAGAGGATTTTATCAAGTTCCTCGTAACTCCATTCCCTTAAATGCCACCTATTTTTGGGAGTACCGTCTTTGTTTGTATACTCTGGCCTTCTATTCGGAGTGCTAATGAAAACTCCTCTTCGGGAAACGCGCAACAACTCTTTGAGGAACTTATCATAATCCTCTACGTGCTCTAAAACGTCTACTATTGTAACGATGTCAAAGAAATTATCTTTATAATCAAGTTTATAACCATCATAAAGACCTAACTCCTTTATCTTAGGATTTTTCCCATATAAATGAGCGTTACAAAAATCAAGAACTAAATGATCAACATCTACTCCATACACTTCACTCGCTTTGATTGAGAGAGTATTCATTCCATATCCTAGGCCAAAACCAACATCCAACGCTCTATCTCCGTCTTTCGTATACTCTCTCATAGCCAAAAGATACGCTTCTTGCTGACATGGAATAATAGACCACGCTCCAACAATTGTAGAATAAGTTTTTGGATCAGGACGCATTTTTAGAACTTTATACTTGAAGTTTACGACAGCTCTACGTACAAATGCTGGTACTCTCATAATACTATTTATGACAATTTATTTAATTCCCAGTGAAGAACAGGTTCAATAACTCCTTTTCGGCCATGAGCAAGCTTATATGAAGGAGTTTTCTGTCCATCAGTAATTTCGAAATATATTGTTTCATTCGGTGTATGTAGAAACTCAACTTTTGGAATTGTAGATGATACTTTAATGAAATATGACCCAGGACGTGTAAATAATTTACTATCAATTGGAATCGAGTATGAGTATAGACCTGGCTCGGAGGAATGGGATAAATGGCCTTCATAATCTCTAGAAGTAGAAGTTAAAACACATGTCCCTTCTACATTGTAAAGTTCGAAAGAAATTAACCACCCCTTAAGTTGAGACCGCAGCTCATATTGAATATTGAGGTTAATCTCTCCTCCATATGGGAAATGTAGTTCTGGTTCATTCGATTCACCTGTTAAGTAAGCCTTCTTTAAGATAAGTTTAGCGTCCTCCTTCGCCTCTTCCTTGAACTCAACTACTGGTTTATCAGTAATATCCGTCTTCAAATACATCTCAATCCCTTTATCTACATCCCCTTGATAAGCGATAGAACCTTCCCTCATAACGATAAGGTTATTACAAATCCTCTTTATAGCTCCCATATCATGACTTACAAATATAACAGTCCTTCCACCATCTTTAGTAACCTCATCCATCTTTCCCAAACATTTCTTTTGAAACTCTGCATCCCCCACCGCCAATACCTCATCAATTATCAAAATATCAGGCTCTAGGTGTGCTGCAACCGAAAATGCTAACCTAACTTGCATACCAGATGAATATCTCTTAACAGGCATATCCAAAAATTTCTCAACTCCTGAGAACTCTACAATTTCATCAAATTTTCTATCTATCTCTTTCTTGCTCATACCCAATATAGCACCATTAAGATAGATATTCTCTCTCCCTGTTAACTCTGGATGAAAACCAGTCCCAACTTCTAAAAGAGAAGAAACCCTTCCTCTCATCTTAACGATACCGGATGTCGGTTCCGTAATTCGAGAAAGAACTTTAAGCAGCGTACTCTTACCAGCTCCATTCCGGCCAATGATTCCGACTACTTCTCCTTTCTTAATCTTGAAGTTTACGTCATTGAGAGCCATGAATTGATTTTTCTTTCTAAATCCACGACCTCTTAACAAATTGAAAGGGGCCTTAGCAAGCTTAACAAGGAACTCACTTAACACCAAATACCTCTCCTTCTCCCCAATCACATACCTTTTACTTAAATTTTCAACTTCAACCGCATAATCCATAGTAAAACTATTTTACCACAAAAACTGGAATGAAAAATTAATAAACAGAAGTTGAAGTGATAGAAGAAAATAGATATAATTTAGACATGACCAGGAGAGGACTAGCCTAAGGTTTCGACCGACCGTGAATGCCTCTCTTTTTTTCCTCTAATACATTTCTAAAAGGCCTTAAAGGCTGGATATAATCAGAACTAATATACTTTTTAAGCAGAGAAGAGTATCTATAGTTTGGGACAATCACTTTCTCTAACTTATCTCTTTTGAAAAGGAGATCTATAAGGCTGTAGAAATCACCATCTCCACTAACAATAACAGCCTTCTGAAAACTATCCATTAATAGCATTACATTTATAACTAGTTCAACATCAACATTACCCTTAATCGTATATATACCATCCTTCTGGTAACCCAAGGTGGGTTTATACACCAATTCATATCCATAACGTTCCAAATCACGATATAGCTTCTCATTCCCTTTAATAAATCCTATAAACAGGAAGGCTCGGGACACCTTGTATTTATTTTTCAGATATAATCTAAACTTTTTAAAATCAAGCGACCAACCATCGCTCTTAACACCAAGATTAAGATTTTGACTATCTATAAACGCGAAATTACCAACCATTAAAAAATTCTAACGAAAAACTGTGAAATAGAAATGAAAAGAGGAACTATATAATATCTGCAAAATACTTCTCAACATATTTAAAGTACATGTAACCAGATATGAATACCAACAAAGTTATAACAGTGGAAATTCCTAACAACCCCCAATCTACAGATAAACTGCCTAATATAAGAGCTCTATGTGCCTCAATTAAACCGCTGAGAGGATTCAAAGCAAGAATCCACTGATAGTTTCCCGCAAGAGATACTGGATATATAACAGGGGTAATATACATAAGAGTCTGAGTAAAGAATGGGAGAGCATACTGAACATCCCTATACTTTACGTTTAAGGCTGAGAACCAAAGACCAATACCAACACTTAGAATCCAAGTAATAAATACAACTACTGGAATTAGAAGAAGTGACCAGGTTAATGGGTATCCATAATAAATCATCATGGCAAAAACAATAGTAAAGGAAATTACATAATCTATTAAACCCACAATCGTAGATGAAGCAGGAATAATAGCCCTTGGGAAATATACCTTCGTTATCAACTTAGAATTCCCCACCATGCTAGAACTCGATTGAGCGACCGCAGCTGAGAAATACGTCCATAAAACTAGTCCTGAATATGAGAAAATAGGGTACGGGACACCATCTGACGGAATCTGTGCAATCTTTCCGAATAAAAATGTAAACACAACCATTGTTAGTAACGGACGAATAATGGCCCAAAGCACACCGATCAACGTCTGCTTATATCTAACCTGAAACTCTCTCATAGCCAGAACCCCAAAGAGCTCTCTATATTGCCATAACTCCTTTAAATCAAAGTGGGCCAGACCTTTTTTAGCTTTTATAACAGTTACATTATCCATAAACTCCAGCTATTGTAACACATAAATAAAACTACTTCTTAGCGTAGGACTCAATCACATCAACATAAAACTTAGTAACATCAATATGATCTTTAGCGTAGGTATCTACTCTTTTTCTCCATTCTTTCTTCAAATCCTTAGTCTTAAGCAGTTCCTCTACTTTTTCCAACATTTCCTTCCCTTGAGTAGTTTTAAAACTATAACTTAGACCATAACTTTCTTCCTCTTTTAGGTACCCTATCTTTCCTGCAAAGTCGTTAAACCTAATAGCAGGAGTACCCAACAGACCAGCTTCAGAAATCATCGACTGACTATCTCCTATAAACATATCAGCATAGTACATAGCGTGAAGATGATGAATAGGCTCAAGCTTTAATCTCATTGATTCAAATTCTTTTGGAAGTTCTCTTTCAGAAAGAATATATACCTTTCCTTTCTTACTCAATGTCCTCACTAACTTCCTCACCATTTTATTATCCAAACCTTTCTTCCCCCTATCATGGCTTGCCGTTAGAGAGACAAGTCTAATTAGGAAGTACCTCTTCATCTTAGGATTAAATTTTTTAACAAAACTCACATCCGGTTTGAAATACTTTGGATTACAGTATGCCCATTTATGACTCCCCTTATAACCAAGCTTCTTGTAATTTAAGGGTCCTAAATTACAAGTGTGAGGAGCTAACACTTTTGTAGCGAAGAACCATATCAGGCTATATTCTGGAACAACAGAGAAATCATCATCCTGAAAAACTAATGTAGGCACACGTTTGACCCATCCAACGAAAGAAAGAATATCACTTGTTATAAACAGATCGTATTTTTTATTCTTAGTGAGTTTGAACAACCTAAAGAGCGTTCTAAACATATTGATCACTGTGGCGAGTACAACAGGAATACCTTTTATCCTTCTCCCTTCAGGGAAAATGTTAGTATAACTCCATCCTTCACTCTTAACAAAATCCTCTAAAGTATCTTTTGTTACAATTGCCCAATCCACTTCATGCCCCCTACTCTTTAAAATATTTACTGTAGATCGGAAGAGCAC
>DDBW01000017.1 GCA_002335495.1 Candidatus Dojkabacteria bacterium UBA2022
TACTTTCCAAATGGCATATTCTCAGGCCTTCTAAATTTTCCGGTTTCAGGATCCGAAAACCTATCTGCAGAAACAAAATCGGCCCTACCTTCAACGATAGGAGCAACCAGTAGAGGGATATCTGTAGGATTCATTTGCAGATCAGCATCGATATTAACAGCGATATCTGCACCATTTTCCAAGGCATAATCAACCGCTACTTGGAAAGAGTATGACAGTCTCTTCTGATTACCATTCTTAATAACATGGGCGCCTGCTTTCTTAGCAACTTTTGCCGTAGAATCAGTACTACCATCATCAATTACCAGTTTTGTAATTTCGCTAATACCATCAATCTTCTTTGGGACCCCGTTCAATACTTTCTCAATTGTTTTCTCTTCATTATGAGCAAATGTAAATACTACTAGTTTCATATATAAATATAACAGTATAAGTAATCTATTGTTCCATTATAGCACCTACTCTCCTTTTAGCTCATACAGATACAACTTCATTGTACCTACATGATATTTTGAAGGAACAATGCCTCCACAATAACTTGCAAGAGGTTTTAAAATATCTTTACAAAAAGGGAAATCAAACCCTTGGACATCAAATTCCAACGGGAAATCAGGAGACACTGATGAGGAAGCGTAGAACATGTGCCTATACTCGACCTCTTCCAAAAGCTTAAGATCAGGGAGCTCTTTTGAAGACAGTACATAAGATTTATCTGAATTTTCCAGCACAGATTTAGCCGCCTCAAACCGCAATCTATCCCATTCGGGAAGGTTATACGTTCTAAAACCATAGTAATGCCTTAATGCTGTGACTATAAAGCTTTGAGGAAATCCTGAAGGGTCGTAGTAGAAAAGGACGTCATCTTTCGTATCGACGTATTTAGAAACAACAGTATATATCCTGTTATCGTTACCACTAGGGCCCAAGAACATCACAGATACATACAACCCAGCATATATCGCATATCCCAATATGAGAGTATAGCCAATATATTTAACATAAACTTTTCGATTCTCGATCAATTTAAGTAACAGTACCGAAACAGTAACTATCGATAATGGGATTATTTCAATCAGTTGATAGCGAGAAAAGTAGTAGTGATGAGGGACAAACTGTGTAACAACTATTGAAAATGAAAGAAAAAGGAAGAAAAGAGAAAAGAGGATTTTTTCTTCAAATGAGTATGACTTCTTGAAAAAGAAAGATATGATAATTGGAACAAACAGGAATGGACTTAAATGGGCAACTGCACTCACAATTGAAAGGTCCTTTATGACAGCCCCTCCTCCATTTGACATGAACCAGGTAAGATCATAAACAGTGCCCTTAAAATAGTCCGTAAAACCCATTAAGTAAAAGAGCACCACCGATGAAAGTAATAACAAACTAGTTATCACCTGTACTACAACTGAAAAGTGATTCGAAATGTAACTCAAAACATTCTTCACAATCTGCAACCTCCCCCTGTACTGCCAAACGCCATAAACTAGAATCGGAATAAGAATTGCAAAAAGCGTAACGAGAGGCAATTGATTTTTGGAGAAATAATCAAGGAAGAAGTGCCAGAAGAGATAAGGGACTACCTTGTAATAGTAAAAGAGAGAGAGTAAGAAAGACAGGTATACTCCAAGGATATATGCCAGTATAAATTTTCCTTGTTGCCCTTTAGCAAAGAATATAACGAGTAGAGCAATCAAAAGGAAAAACGGAAGGTATATAATTCCCGACACTCTCGTGAAGAAGAATACGGTAAAAAGTAAGCCTGAAATAATTAAATATAGAGATATTGCTCTCTCTTTCCTGAGACTTCTCCAATACTCCAAAAGAAAGAAAAGGGCAAAAAGTATTAAACAAAGAGCAAGAATTTCTGTTACTGGAAATCTTGAGAAAAATACATGAATAGGAATAGTTGATAATAAAACGGATGAAATCAATCCAATCTTTTCACTCTTAAATATACTTGCAGATAAAAGATATATACCAACTATGCTAAGAATAGAAAAGAATGTTACTGATAAACTTCTCATCGTATCTCCAAATAGAAATCCTGAAATCGACATCCAAATAGGATGTACAGGATAGAAAGGGAATATGAATTCAGATTCACTCATATTATATCTTTGTGCAGCAATAACTCTGTGATTATCCTGATCGTATAGATGTTGAAACTCTGGAGACACTGAATCTCGCAGATAATCCTTTTCGTATACCTTCCCCGCCCTATCGTAAATCTTTGAAAGCGTTGTATAAACACCCTGGTCCTGGCCTCCTTCCAGATAATGCCAAGGATTAAGCCTTAATATAAGGGCGAATAGTAAAATAGGGATAAGATATATACTTAGCTTCACAGAAAATTTAAACGACAATTTCCTGCTCCACAAATAGTAGATAATGGACGTTACTAACGATCCAAAAAGTAATGAAGCTATTGCAGAGTACATTTCCAGTGCCAGAAGGACAACTCCCACTAAAGATGTAAATACAATGAAAAGTAATAGATGAACAATGAAAGACTCAATTGAGAATCTATTTAAAATACGCATTTAAGTATTAGTTACTTAATTTGAAAGCTGCACTTTATCCGCCTTATACAACCTCCAACTATAATATGCCAATGCAACAATAATAACAACAGAACCCCAACACCAAACACAGAAAGCCCCTATCTTAAATATCTCTACAAACCTTAGATATATTGTAAATAGAACACCCCAAACCGTACCAAGGAAGAACAATTTCTTAACAATATCACTCTCCTTCTTAAACCAAATAATAGCTAACGTAAACATACCTAAGTAGTAGACAAGACCCCACAAAGATACAGGAAGACCAAGTAAATATGAATATGGACTAGAATCCACAATCTCACAACCATTGGTAGGACAGATAACCGAAGTATTTAAAACCTTACTTATATACAGATAAGTAGAAAGCAATACCCCTGCATTAAGCAGGAGTATTACTACTTTTAAAAGCTTCTTCTTATCCATTATTCACTAAGAAGTTTATCCAAAACATTCTTAAAGTCATCATATGGGTATGCACCTGCGAGAAGAGTACCATCTACTACATTACCCTTGTCATCCAATTTTCCTATGATGAATCCTGGAGTACCAGTTACGCCAGCTGCGGATCCATCTGCAATGTCATCCTTAATCTCCTGAGGAAACTTCTCAGAATCATAACACTCTTTCCACTTCTTAGTATCAACTCCAACCTGCTTGGCATATGCTTCCATCTGACTCAACTGCTTAGCATCATCAGAAGAGAAACCCTCACCATTAGAGATGGTATTTTCGAAAATCAAATCATGATATTCGAAGTACTTCTCATTACCACCGAGACTAAATACACACTGAGCAGCTAAAGCCTCTTCAGAAGCTCTTGGCTCGTGGAAACTAAGAGGGAAATCTCTGAATACTAAAATTGCTTTTCCTGTATCAACATAGTTCTTTACTAAATCTGAGTGAGTATCATTGTAATGCCTCTGACAGAATGGGCACTCATAATCGCTAAATTCAACAATTGCAACCTTAGCCTTCTTCTTATCTCCTAGGTATGGATCATCATCAATTGTAACCTTCACATTACCTGCGTTAGTACCTGTGTCAGTTCCGGTATCAGTACCTGTGTTAGTATCAGTACCTGTGTTACCGTTATTATTAACAACAGCTCCACCTTTAAAACTAAATACAATTGCAAGAGATACCATCAAACCTGCAATCAAAACAGAAAATGGAACCAAAAGTTTATCCATATCGATAACCATTGTCCCTGTTTCCTTCTTTACCGGAGTCTCTACAGTCTTCACTGCCACTCCTTTACTATTCTTTGCCATTAACTCATATTTAAGAAATTAAATGTACTTTATAGATTAGCGAACCTTAGAAATAATGTCAACCTAGGCTGTCTCCAATTATGTAAAGCTCCTCACTAGCCCTAGTAACTGCGGTATATAACCACTTCTTCCACATATCATTATCCATATTTGCAAATTTCTCCTCAAAAACAACCACCCTTTTAGCCTGACTACCCTGCGCTTTATGAGTCGTTAAGGCATAGCCAAAATCAAAAAGATCTACTTCAGGAGTCTTCTCTGCATGCAAGGTTTCTTTTGCTCCAAACTGGTTATATGAAATCAATCCTTCAAAGTCATATCCACCCTCTTCATCAAGAGCAATCTTTGATTTATAGTACATGCCAAAATCATCGGTAATAGTTTCAATACTCTTAATCCTACCCATCATCCCATTGTAGATATGATGCTCGTAACTATTGCGCAAACATATAACCCTATCTTTAACCTGCGGCTGTTCACCCTCAAACCCAAGCAACCCCCTTATCGCTTTATTCAACTTAATCCTCGTATTGTTATAACCCACCAAAACCAAAGTATCATCGTCATACCTCATAAACAGATCAGAGAGAAATTCCTGCGTATCCATATCCCGCCTATTCATCTTCACAACTCCCTTCCCGAATTCCATAAATGGAATAATCCCTCTGGTTCGAGCCATTTTAGAAACAAAAATAATCGGATTATCTTTCTCCTGTCTATAAATCTCCTCAAGTTTTAAATCAGGATTCTCCATAAGATTAAAACGACCTTCAATTGGAGGAAGCTGACCATGATCTCCAACAGCAAGAATCGGAACCCCATACTGAGTTATATCATTCCATATAGCCTGATTTACCATAGATGCCTCATCAACAATGATCAAACCATATTTAAATTCCTTAATATCCTTCCTGCTCCACCCTACGATAGCTCCATCATCATCCAAAGTTGGTTCGTATATGAGGCGGTGAATAGTAGTTACACTGTCATCAGGGTAAACAGCCTGTGCATCCTTTAACTTTCGACCTAGCACCCTTACAGCCTTTCCAGTATAGCTACAGAAGGCAACCTTAAGCTCAGGATTGCTCTTCCTTAATTGCTGACTAATATAACCGATGAGAGTAGTTTTTCCTGTTCCGGCGAACCCGCCAAGAGTAATGAAGGGTTTGCGAGATGGAGTTTTAAACCAAACCAAAATACTAGTAATAACTTCCTGTTGATGTAATGAGAGATCGATATCCATATACTAAGTATACAGCGTGACGATATAGATATCTAGGAAGCCTCAGAATAACCTTCCGAATCTCGTTTTCTGAATAAAAGTAATAGTATCCAAATAAGGAAGAGAACACCTGCTGAGTATCCTAGGAACGAATACCAGTTGAACTCAGCGTCCTTTTCACCTTTTTCTTCCTTCTCGTCATCTACCGACTCACTTCCATTATCACCGTTCGAATTACCATTTCCAGAGTCAGAATCACTATCTCCATCATCTCCGTCATCAGGATTCAAAATTTCATCGATAATATCATCGAAATCTCCCTCATTCCCCCAGGAATTAACCCTATCGATAACAGGAACGGTTGGAGTATCGCTATCACCTCCATTTTCCTCTTCATTATCATCAGATCCTTCATCTACAGGCTCGGGTTCTACAACCGTAATAGATACCGACTCTCCCCAAACCTCCTCATTATCAACATCCTCAACTCTAATCGTATAGGTACCAGCCTCATCGAATGAGAACATACTTGCAAAGGTACGACTTCCAAAATCCGCAGTCTCAAAGTCATATAGAGTTGAGACACCAAACCCGGTAGATGTAATCTCAATAGAACCATCGTACAACCCAACTAGTCTCTCGTCTCCATCCACGGCGGTCACAGTGAGGGAGAAGGATTCCCCAACTTCTACTTCGGTACT
The DNA here is from genome assembly GCA_002335495.1 of Candidatus Dojkabacteria bacterium UBA2022. Taxonomy (GTDB): domain Bacteria; phylum Patescibacteriota; class Dojkabacteria; order SC72; family SC72; genus UBA2022. The sequence goes on from DDBW01000017.1 coordinate 5,762, forward strand.
TGAAGGTTCAACTAGAAAACTAACAACCTCCTCGATACCCATTGCGCCTGTACCCGTGAGGTTTGAAACTTTCCAGTAAAATTCGAGGTTCACTTCAACCGTCTCAAGCCCAGCATCTCCATCATATAAAGCATAACCACTCGGACACCCTACGTATATATCAGCAACGTCGAGAGCTTCCGGGCAGACGTATACTCCTAACTGACCTTCTTTCTTCGGTACATATATTGAGTGGGTGGCAGAAACTCCTGGCGCACTCTCTGGGTTCAGGTTCTCAAGTAAGGCAACGGAAAGAGTAGGAAGGGTAATAGCATTAACAGCAGACCAATCCCTATCTTCACTCAAATCAACAGTGAAATCAGATACAATGTAGTCACCGAAGTACATTTCAGAATCTAAACTATCAATTCCTTCCTCATTTGGATCATAATACTCGGTGACAAGACTCTCTCCTAGGTCATCCCTAATAACATCAGCACTTGGAGTTAGGTTGAAGATGCGAACTCCCTCTCCTACTCCTAAAATACGATGATTAAGATGATCCGCGATTGTTATATAGTCATCATCTGGGCTTATGGCAATACCAGTGGGCTGATCAAACTGATTTGAGCCCCCTCCATACTCACCAAAACTTCCAATAAGTTCATAAGAAGAATTAAATATCATCACCTTATTCCTATCTCTATCTATTACCCAGATATTTCCATCAGGGTCAACAAGTACTCCTCCCAATCTCTCAGAGAAGTCGCCGACCTCTTCTCCGAACTGGCCAAAGGTATCAATTAAGGTTCCATCAGTATCGAAAATCTGTATTCTGGTATTTCTATCTAGCTCTCCGTAGATATTATGATTGTCAACAACGTAAATATTATCCAATGAATCTATATATATAGTTTCAGGAGAGTCGAACTCACCAGGGAGGGTTCCGTAACTACCCCACTGGGTTACGTAGGTACCACTTGAATCAAATTTCTGAACTCTTGCATTATAGAAATCTGCAACGTAAATATTACCAAGAGAATCCGTGTAAACACCTCTTGCATTATTGAACTCCCCATTCCCGGTCCCAAAGGACCCAATATTCAAATGCACCGTCCCATCAGTATTAAATACAACAACCCCACTCCCATGTGTGACATATACTCGATCGTTAGCATCGACATGAATATGATATGCGGACAAACCGATATCATCTACTACCGCAAAGACTTCGATAAACGTTCCGTTTAAGGTGAATTTCTGTATGCGAGGATTAAAGGCGCCACCATCTAGAACGTACATATTATTATTAGAATCGTAAGCAACGCCCTCCGGTGAATTGAAGAGTCCATTTGAGTTTCCTGCATTTCTGAAAGTCCACAGATTTGTTCCCGACTCAGTAAACTTCATGAGGGATTTCAGCCCCCAGTCTGCAACGTATATGTTACTAGAGCTATCAGAGGCTAGGTAGTGAGGGGAATGAAACTGATCCTCGTCTTCTCCATACTCCCCCCAAGTTTCCAATATATTTTCATCTACATCAAAGATATAAATTTTCTGGTTGTTCTGGGAGCTGACGGCAATGTGCCCGTTACTTAGAATTTCAACGTCCTTAACAAATTCAAATATAGAAGAGGAACCAATAGTATTCACATGTACACCGTTCGAAGTGAAAACCTGAACACGATGATTTTCACCATCTGCAATATACAAGTTCCCTTCTGAATCAATATCAAAACCTACAGGACCGTCTATCTGTGAGGCTCCGCTACCACTAGTTCCGAAATAGAAGTTGATATCTCCATCTTTCGAAAAGTTCATTACACGATCTCTAGCTTCATCCGTTATATATAGTGAGTCAGATATTGGGTCGTACATTATTCCTCTTGGGTTAAGAAAATACCAAGGTTGTTCTTCCCCTGATTGCCCCCACCTATCAATCATTCCACCATTCGAGTCAAGAACGTAAACTTTGCAAGCGCTTAGTACATATAGAAAGCCATCACTATCAACTGTAAGGCCAGAAATTGGACATTCAAATTCACCGTCATCATTTCCTTCCCTTCCAACAACCCTCTCAATAACACCCGACTGGTTAATTTTCACTAGCCTGAATCCTTGAGCGTCTACATACCAGATGTCACCATCATCGAGAACGACCAAATCTTGGGGAATCCCAATGTTGATATAATCCTCGGGTAGAATCCCATCTGTATTAAATGCAGCAAAACTCTTGCTTGGCAAAGCAAAAAAAGCTAGAGCAGATAAGAATAAAAATGCAGCTAAGCTTTTTATAATTGAAATTTTCACTAAATTATCGAGAAATAATTTATGCAGTTATTTATAGTATAATCACATGTATGAAGAAATTACAACCTAAAAGACTAATTTTTCTGATAACAGCTTTAGCTATAATCGCAGTTTCAGGATCATATATACTACAAAAGTACTTTAAAGATAGTAACAATAACAAGACTTCGAATGAAGAAAGTGAGGTTGTAGATGAAAATAAGGACGAATATATTAAACAGAATCAAACTCCACCAGTAACCCCTAAAATAAAATATGATGAGCAACCAGTTAACGAAGATGCCACATACTTTGAAAAGTACCCTGTCATTGAAGGGCAGCAGGCCTACATAACTTTCCCGATTGAAATAGATCCTGAATCCCCTCCATATCTTGTTATCTATAATCATGGCTCCAATACAAATGTGACAACAAATACAGAAGACCCGTTTATGAAAGATATGATGGCATACGGTAGGTACTTTGCGATGAGAGGATACGGCTTTGCGGCATCAAATCAGCACGGAATGAACTATGGAAATCAAGCCTCTATTGACGATATTACCAAGACCATTAGCTGGTTTAAAGAAAACTACAAAATACAGGATAAAGTTAACCTATTAGGTTTTAGTATGGGTGGACTTCCTGCCATATACTTTACAGTTCAGAATAGAGAAAGTGTAAACTCCCTAGCGCTCCTCGCCCCGGTTACGTACGTATGGGGATCAAACATATACAAACCTCTCGAGAACATTCCCATAACAATCTGGCACGGGGTCAGAGATGTTAATGTAGGTTATGTTGCAAGTACAGGGTTCATAGAGCGCGGAAAGCCCTACGATTTAAATATTGAACTCCGATCGATATCAGGCGCCGGGCATTTTGATGTAGACACCGAGTACATGGAAGAGATATATAACTTCTTTGAACAAAACCAATAGTGAATAAGGTAGTGAGTGTATACAAACCGATTGGTATGACACCAGGGGAGCTTGTAAAGAGCTACAAGGAAGATAATCCAGAGTATGCAAACGAGGTAATTAGCTACGCAGGAAGATTAGATCCATTGGCGCATGGGGTAATGGTACTGTTGATTGGAGATGCGAATAAGAAGAGAAGAGAGTATGAGAGAAGCGATAAGGTGTATGAGTTCAAAGCTATACTAGGGTTTAGTACAGACAGCTACGATATATGCGGTTTGATTAAAGAAACTGGTAATACAACTCCCGTTGACGTTGAAACGATATCAAGCGAGCTAAAGAGGTTTGAAGGAAAGCAAAAGCAAGACTTCCCGATATTCTCTTCGTATAAAATAAAAGGTAAGGCCCTATTTGCATGGGCAAGAGAAAACAAACTCAACGAGATTGAAATACCGAGTAAAGAGATCGAGGTGTACGAAACGACAGTATTAAATACAGAATCCGTAATTGGAGCGGATCTATTACAAGACATTGAGAGTAGAATATCTCTGCTCAAAGGGAACTTCAGACAAGAAGAGATAGTTGGTAAATGGAGAGCAACAATTAAGCAGGCTTCAGTATACCAGGTCGTAAATATGAAAGCCAAAGTATCGGCAGGAACATATATAAGAGGGATTGTGAATGATTTAGGAGGTAAACTTGGTACTAAGGCTACAGTGCTTGAGATATATCGACCTCAAAGTGGTGAATATACAATAAAGTGATATAATCCTTCTTGTATGAGATCTTCTTTATATACAAAGGTTATTAAACCGATACTTTTCAAGTTTGATCCAGAATTTGTCCATAACCTGTTCACCTCCACAGGTAGGTTAATGGGAGGATATTCAATTGCAAGAAAGATTCTAAGCCGCTCAATGCGATACGATTCAAAGTTTCTCGAGCAAGAAATAGCTGGGATATCATTTAAGAACCCAGTTGGCCTTGCAGCAGGCTTTGACTACAATGGAAATCTAACACAGATCCTTGAGAGTGTGGGATTTGGATTTGAATCGGTTGGAACTGTAACATATTCATATTATGAAGGTAATAAAAAACCGAGGCTCGTCAGGCTTCCTAAATCACAATCAATTCTCGTAAACAAAGGTTTTAAGAGCGATGGCATAAAAAATGTATTAAATAGAAATATGCCTAAGTGGAGCAATTCATTCAATGTTGGAGTATCTATTGGTGCAACCAATTCTAAAGAGTGCTCCACTCCCCTAGCTCAGATTGATGACATTGTTAGAAGTTTTGAATATATAAGTAAGCACGAGATACTTAAAAAACTCTCATACCTTGAACTCAATATATCTTGCCCTAATGTATTGGGATCAGGAAGCTTAGCTACGCCAGAATACCTTAAAATGGTACTTAGAAAGATCCGAATGATTGGGATTAATAAACCATTGTTTGTTAAGTTCCAGCTTGAGATAGAATGGGAGAAGGCAAAGGAATTAGTTAAGATTATGGTTGATCATAATGTAGATGCGATTATTCTTTCCAACCTTCTCAAAAATAGAGAGGCAGAAAGTATTAAGCAAGAAGATAAAAAGTTTGTGAAAGACTTAAAAGGTAACTTCAGTGGGAAACCTACATATGAGCTATCTAACCAACTAATTGAGAATGTATATAAGGAGTTTGGAAGTAAAATTAAGATTATTGGATTGGGTGGTATTTTCTCTGCTCAAGATGCGTATGAGAAGATTAAGCGGGGTGCGTCGTTAGTGCAGTTGATCACGGGAATGATATACGAGGGACCTCAGTTGATTGGAGAAATAAACAGAGGATTAGAGGAACTTGCTAGAAAAGATGGATTCAATAATATACAGGAAGCGGTTGGTAGTAAGGTTAAATAGCTATTCCCCATATAATAACAATAAGCCGCCTGGCATTACCCAGACGGCCTTACTGATTCACAAACAGCTACTCAATCTCGTTATTCTTTCTATTTCGGATATAGACATATATTCCGCCAATAACTATAACGATTATGAGTAAAAGAAGAAGCCATCTCCAATCAAAGCTTGCCGAATCTTTCTCCAATCCAATGTTTACATTAGAAATATCAGAGCCAGCTTTCACACTTATACCCTTAACACTATCATCAAGTTTATAATCATCTGGTAAAGAATTCTTTACCACAACGACCTCGTAATCAGCTGGGCATAGTTCGACGGTCCACTTACCCTTACTATCTGTTTTGACAGTTTCGACTACAACTCTCTTGCCATCTTCGTCGGTATAGACGAGTTCAATCTCAACTCCTTCAAAAACTTTCTCTTTGGAATCTTTCTTTCCGTTCCCGTTCTTATCATGGAAAACGTACCCAGACACATCCTGTTTTACATCGCAACTGAGTCCCAAAACTTCCCCGTTATCATCGTTCTCGTTTGCATCATCTCCTTCTTCTTCCTCCTCATTTAAGGTTTCATCCTGTGCACCTTGTATAGCAGGAAGAACTGGAGCAGCATTCACATTAACAGTTCGCGTGACGGAATCAGCAGCATTTCCCGCAGAATCTGACACGTTATATGTAACTTCATAACTTCCAACAATATTCTCATTTACATTGCTACTGACAATAATCTCAGAAGTTATATCACCGTCCTGATTATCGGTAGCTGCGGCCCCTTCATCGTTATAATCATCACCTACAGTAATAGTCACGGTCTGATTACCATTTAATGTAATAATCGGTTTTTCGTTATCGAGAATGATAGGTCCGTAGCTAACTACTGAGGACCAATTGCCAGCTCTATCTACAGTTCTAAGATGGAAGTACCAATCACCATCTACAAGTGAAGATGTAGATACGGACGAAACAGTTTCTTCTAAATCAATAACTTCATCAGGATTGTCTACTACGTTCTGCGAAAATATATACGAGAACCCATCAACTCCACTTAGGTTATCTGTTGCGGAGCCAGTTGTCACTGACGGAAGGACGGTTGGAACGACAAGTGGAGTCCAATCAACAGTGATAGCATTACCTTGACTTGGTGCGTTGATTACTGGAACTGATGTAAATGGATCAGGGTTAGTTGGTGCCGTATTATCAATAACTACTGTCCAGATCTCTGAATTTTCACAATTGTTCAATATATCACAAGCCTTAACAGCCCATTCATATGTTCCTTCAGGTAGGGAGGTTCCATCAAACGATGTTGTGTACGTGGAACTTGGTTCCTCAACTCCATTAAGGATAACCGTGTATGCGACAGGGCCATTTATATCTACAACTGAATTCCAAGCAAGAGTTGCAGCTGGAGATTGTATAAACGATCCATCTGCAGGTGAGATAAGGGTAGGCACTTCAATATAACTATCCCACGTAAATGAATCCGAGGCATGCTCTTCATGTAAAGTGTTGTCTATCGCAAACGCTTTAACTGTGTATTTCACTCCGTCAGCAAATGGAATTGCAGTTCCATCGTAACTCCAGGTTGCCCAATCGGAGCTATGGTTAGTAACATTCAACATTATTGGCAGAAGAGTCCATGTGGATCCACTCCAATATCGGTTATCAGAGTCACGTCTAACTGTTAACATAACCTTATCAACGCCACTAACTCCATCAGAAGAGGTTCCCTTTATAGTTTCACTGCCGAATGTGCTTGAGCTGTAGTAATCATTTACAATATCAACTGTAATGGTTGGATCTTCTCTATCAGCCGTTCTTGAATAAACACTACTTACACTCTCGTTCCCTAGCATATCAGTTACCTTTGCAATGACATTCAAAACCTGACCATCGCTGGCAGATTTGGTATCCATACAACCAATAAGCATCATATAGGTTCCATTTTCCCAAGTAGCTCCGTTGTCATAACTAAACTTACATGAAGAGGTATTTAATCCGCTCCTTGCGTTACTTTCACTATAACTTTCAGATACAGGGACCCTAACAACAAATCCTTCACCTCTAACGTATGGATTAAAGTCTGCTACAAAAGCCATACTACCCATATTTGGACCAGTAGTATCTACTTTTATATTACTCTTTGATGCTGTTGCTGTATTTTCTGCGTTATCTGTAGCAACTGCATATATTCGATACCTACCATCTGGGACATTACATGTAGAGACACCGTTTACATCTAAACTCCAATTTGGATTTGAATATACGGCGTTACAAGTTGTAACTAATGACGAATCAGAATACTTTCTAAACTCGACGTTTATATCTTGGATTCCAGAAGTAGCATCAGATGCTGTTCCAGTTACCGTGAAGTCATTAACCCAATCTCCAGTAGATGGGGATGTAATTGTAACCGTTGGAGAAGTAACATCTACGACAAAAGGCCCTACGTGCTGAGTACTGGTCCAGTTACCAACATTGTCTACAGTTCTAATATGGAAGTACCATATTCCATCACTCAAGGCGGAACTTGTGAAAACCGTCTCATCGTGGTTTAAGTCCATAACTGCATCTGGAGTATCTGTCGCTCCACTGGTGAAGGATACCGAGTATCCAGCAACACCGGAAAGGGTATCACTCGCACCTCCGACCTGCCCTACTTCTGGCCAGTCAACAGTAATAGTATTATCGTTAGTATATGTTGGATTACCGACATATAGAGGGTCAGCAACAAATACGGTTGGATCGGTTGGCATTGTACTATCCCATGTAAAGGCATCACTTGTTCCTTGAGAAGCATGTAATACACTATCCACCGCGTATGGGGTTACGGTATATGTAACACCATTACTTAGAATACCTCCAGGTAGTCCACCATACTGCCATGCAGGAAGTGTCGATGTAGATACAGACCTAAAGTTAGGTAGGAAGCATAACATACAGAAGGAGCTTCCATTAAAGTATCTGCCATCACTTGATCTTCGAATGGTTAATGTAAGGCTTTCAACTTCGCTCGCAGAATCAGATGCGGTTCCCTTGATAGTACTTGTTCCATAGACATTTGGTCCTGAGTATACAGAGTCAATTTCAACTGCCGATACTGGATCAAGTCTATCCGAGGTTCTAAGTTTAGCAACTCCCATTCCCACATTTCCAAAGTTGTCAGAGACCTTAACATTAACATTCAACAAAGTATTGTCTGGGGTAGATTTTGCAATCGTACATTTCCCACCTACGTAAGAACCAACTTCCCATGTAGAACCTCCATCAAAGGTAAATTCACATGTACTACCATTAATTCCTGAGAACCCATCAGACACGTTTGCGTGTGCAATAAAGCCGTTACCTCTTAGGTATGGATTAAAGTCCATCATAAACTTCACTTCTCCAACTGCAGGTGCAGTTTCATCGAGAGTGACTTTTAGGTCACATTTATCTGATGGCGTCGATTGTACATTACCCATTGCTCCATCAAGAAGCCCATCGTCAGCAATATCCTCAGCTAGTGTATAGAAACAGTACTCACCATCACCTCCCGTAATTGCGTAATTGAAACTTCCAGTGGTACTGGTAGCAAGAAGATTGTCAGAGCTATCAAAGAGCTTCACGTTCTTTACGCTAGTTCCCCCATCGCTAGATGTATAGTTAATTACAATATTGGGATTATTTGTATCAAAATCAGCAGTAGTAATAGAGGAGGTTGGGTTTACATTCTCCCTAACTACAAAGCTTCTATTTCCTGGAGTAGACCCATCGTAGTCAGATCGTGCAAATACACCAGTATTTGATAGGTAGTCGTTATAGTCAAACGAAAAGTTGTAGAATTGAGAGTCTGAGGCATCATTCCAGTTAGACCATGCACTCTTATTCCCGGCTTTATCGATAGCTCTCATTCTAAATATCCACTGACTGTTATCCTGCATATCTGGTTTCCAAACACATTCTCCAGATGAACATGAAACTCCTCCAAGATAGCTGTTCATGTTTACGCTTCCACTTTGGAGTTTGACTCCATTTAGATCGTATCTTACAAACTGATACTCATAGTTATTTAACCCAAACTGGTCGTAACTTTCAGTAAATTTCATCTCTTTTCTAACCAGACTTCCTGTATGAGTAAGGTCTCCGTTCTGAGTGAGGGCATGAGTATTTGTCCAAACTGGTTTAGTAGGAATGGTTCCATCAATGGTTACTGTCCATGGGCCTGACCATGCACTACAGTTTCCAAGAGCATCGCAGGCTTGAACCTGCCAGTTGTATGTACGAGATGCACTCGCGGTTGCGTTAATAATCGACGCGGTTCCGGTAGATACTGGACCGTAGCTTCCTCCTGTCCAACTACTCTTATACTTATATGTAACAGGGCCATTTGTATCAGTAACATCTGTCCAGTCAAGCCATGCATCTGCAGGTTTGATATATGCACCGTTTGCAGGTGAGACGAGAGATGGAACTGCTGGTGCGGTTGCATCGTACGTAATATTGAATACGTATCCTGTATTCTCTACATTTCCAGCTTTATCTGTTGCACTAACTTTTAAGTCGTACACACCATCTGCGCTTGGGGTCCAATCATAGGTCCAATTAAATGGAGAATCTTCTGTTGGGTTTGATAGGTCGACTATCTTAGTCCAGTTTCCTGGTAGGTCATCAGCAGATGAGAGTTTATATGAGAGGGTTACTAGGCTTACTCCTACTTCATCTAGGGATGTTCCAGAAAGGGCTATTGGACTATTATATTTTGCATCATTTACAGGGCTAGCAAAGCTTGAGGATGCGTTGGTAATATCGTAGTAGTAATGTCTCCACTCGCTCCAGCCCCCTTGATTTCCATAGTTATCAACAGCTCTTACTCTAAAACTAACTCCACCTTCTTCTGAGGTATCAGGGATATGGTTTCTTTGACTTACAGTAGTTTCCCTATACGGTCCTCCTGAGAAGGAATGTCCATCATCATAATCGTACTCTACAATATACTTACTTATTCCATGGTTACTTGTAGAATCGGTCCAATCATTTAGGATTGGGATTGCGTTAAATGCGTCTTCTGCATCAGGGGAGATTATTGTAGGTGTGGTAGGAGCATCAGCATACCTAATGATTCCATAAACAACTGGAGAGCCTTCTCCTGGAGTACATGCACCTTTTGCGAATGTAGAATCAATACAGTTGTGAGCGAGGACAGATTCAATCTGATCAAGGTTATTTTGATTAGCAACTGACCATACATTACCTTTTCCTCTTACATCGAGAACTGTTCCAGTTGAGATTGATGGGTGCATCTGTATATTTGAGATCACGTTGGTAAATGTGTTATTCGCAACATTTACAGAGGAAACATATGTATTTGCCTCAAAGTTAATGCCGGCAGAATCGTATACTCCAATAGGTTTAAGCGGAGAGCTGATATTTGAGAATATATTTCCTGTAACTGAGGCGTTCAATGAGTTCCCTTCTAAACCGACTCCTCTCGTCCACGATCCAGTAACAGTTGTAACTAGGTTTGAGAAAGTGTTATTTGAAATAATCATTCCGGAACTCCCTCTGTTAACCAATATTCCGTAAGACCCTTTTGCAGCAAGTGTTGATATATCCGTAACTGTATTTCCACTAACTACGAAGCCCTCGTTCAGTGATGTTTGAGTACTATCACCTATGAAAATTCCATTTACACTCTGAGTTCCAGACTTTACGTTTGAAATTATGTTACCTGTAATCGATACATTGGACGAATCACCATAGACATATAGCGCTTGAACCTTTGCATTGTATGATGTACCTCCAACATTCGTAATTACATTATTTTTAATCACAACATTACTAGAGTTCCCTACTACAACAGCTTCCCTCTGACCTGGATTGGTAATAGTAATATCCTCAACAGTTACATCACTACTTGTTACGGATATCTTTCCTGTAACAGTAACGGTAGCTGCACCTGAGGCTGACTTAAGGGTTAATGATTTATTAACAACTACATTACCTACATAGGAACCTGGATTAATAATAACAGTATCCCCTGCAGAGGCAGAATCAACAACTGCCTGAATACTATCACCAGGATTGACTACTAAATCAGCAGCAAAAACCTCACTTACTGATATAGTGAGAAGCGGACTAAGGGTGAAATAAAATGCGAGAATTATTGAGACAAATCGATTGAAATGCCTCTTGGACAGTTTCAGAAGGAACTTTAGCATTTTGTTTTAGCTAAAAATTATTCAGTGAATTATATTACTATTTACGAAAGACTTGTAGACCTATAATATTATATTACAGTTCTATAACATGAAACCCAACATCTGGCACACAGGTGTATAATAACGACATAAATTTACAATACGGAAATGGATAAAGAGACATTCGCAATAGTTGGAATAACACTAACAATAATTGGATACCTGCCATACATTACAGACACGATTAAAGGCAAGACAACACCTCACCTATACTCCTGGCTTGTATGGAGTGTATTAGGAGTAACAAACTCTGCCCTCTTCTTTCAAAACGGAGGAGGAAATGGAAGCTTTGTACACCTAACATCCACAATCATAACAATCTTCATCTTTATCCTAAGCATATTCAAAGGACATAAAGAGATTACGAAGACAGATAAAATATTTCTAGCCCTATCCGTTATCGCCTTCACCCTCTGGTTCTTCATTGATCAACCAGGATTCGCAGCGATATTTGCGACATCAACTTCACTACTCGCTCTTGGCCCAACAATTAGAAAATCCTGGACTCATCCCCACTCTGAGACCCTATCCACCTATATAATGAATACGATTAGACATACTCTTGTAATACTGGCGTTGGATAAATATTCATTGATTACACTATTCAATCCAATTATGTGGAGTTTCGTAAACTTTGGGATATCATTAATCCTAATATTCCGAAGAAGGAAGTAGTTTCTAAATATCTCTATTTAGGTATACAATTAAGCAATAATATTTAGATATACGATTCATGCCTAAAGTATTTAGAAGAGCGTTTAAGAAAGAAGATACCCTCAAACAATTAAAAAGCAGATCAGTAAGCAATTGGCTTTTCGCAATCCTCCCTGTGGCACTAACCCTACTCATAATCCCTCAGTATACAAGAGTAACTAGAGAACCAAGCGCCCTTCTAACCTTAGATCAGCAGGAAACAATCTCCATTGTATACACGATATTCCTAGCCATATTCATAATCCTCTCCGTTGTATCAATCTGGATTACAATGCAAAGCAAATTTAGCGATAAAGATGTGGAGAAGATAAAGAAGTTGAGCGATGAGAAGGGAGATATTAGCTTCATAACGCTGGAGAAGGCACCTGTAAAAACAGTATCTGTTACTAAATGGTTGGTAGGAATATACCTATTCATATCCGTACTTGGATTTACTTCATTCCAACTGGAAAGATCATATGTAAATACAACAAGAGATAGTAAATATGGAGAGGTACATACATTAAATATAAAGCTTAACGATTGGGAGAACGTTGATATAACAACCAACAGAGACTTCTATATGCTCGAAGAGAACGGAGAAGGATTTCTCAGATACACCAACAACCTATTTTTAAAAGACCCAATTACCAATCACATAACTTTCTTTGAGACAAAGGAGGATATGCTCAAATACTTTGACAATAAAATGTTCTTTGAGCCAGGCGATGTACTAAACTCAAAGAATAGCGAGACGGTATCATACTACTTAAATAAGCGAGAGGAGAAAGGACAGTATGGGTATGGAAATGTATTAGAACAGTACCCATATGAAACAGTAGTTGCTAGAGGGAAAATACTCAAAGCCAATTACATTATTAGTTACGTGAATAGAGATCCGGATGAAACGGAGACAAAGGGAGACTACAATAAGAATAGTGAAGTACAATCCAAGTTCTGTCTGTTTGACCTAAGCTTGATAAATCCAGAAGTGGAGGGATATGTTATGTTCTCGGGCGTAAGATCAATCGGAACATACGTAGACTATTGTACCCTCCTAGAAAACATGAGAGACTTCGATATTAAAGTTAATGTTAAATAGAAACTACTTTATCAATACCTCGTGTAACTGCTTGATGAACTGCACAACTACAGCAGGAGCATAGAGACTGTAACTAGGAACTCCATCATCATCATTAACAATCCATTCAATATCCCTACTTGTAATTCTTTCATTCTTCTCATCCCACTTAAATTCAGTAATCTTGGTAACTTCATATTCATCAACGTTTTCGAAAGCACCTTCTACTGGCACTGAGTTTCTAAGGTATATCTTTGGCACACCATATAACTTCATTGTTTCTTTAATGAGGCTCTCATCGGCCATCAATCTATCTTTAATAAGCTCAAGACCTTTTTCATCCCCTTCTTTCCCAACCATTCTAACCGGTTCACACTCAACATTGTCACATAGAAGATAGAATTCCTTCTTATCTTTATCGTATTGGACCTTAGAAGTTGGAAGAAGTTTTACATTTCTAGATGTATTACACTTAGGACACACTACTCTATATTTAATCCTCTCATCAATTACCTGCTCTGGAAGGTCAATAAATACAAATACATCAGGATCATTTCTATAATCAACTAACTCTCTGAAATATAGGGAGTATGAGACTTGATCCATACTTCTTGGGAAACCGTCTATAAACAAGACCTTTCCTCTATGTTTATCTATTTCCCTTTTAACAAGGGCAAGAATAAACTCTGTTGGAAGTAATTTTGAAGTATCTCTACCCAGAAAAGCATCAAAAGCATCTTCAAGAGAAATGAACCCCCGATAATTTCTTTCCATATATTCTCTCAGTTCCTCCATCTTTGTTTCATCCCCTTTTACCTCATCAACGGCTCGTACGATATCCCCAACGGATAGGTGTACAGCACTCTCTTTTCCAAATATCTCCATAAAAAGTTTGGAGTATGTTCCTTTCCCTGCAAGTTTCTTTCCCATCATATATGCAACAAAAGTACTCTTTTGCATAAACTGTTTAAGATCATCGATCTCCTTTCCAACCTTTTCATAGAAATACTTGGCTCGTTCATCTACAGAGCTCAAATCATAAGTGACTCCTGAGGTTCCTTTAGTTTTAATAATTGGGAATGAAATACCTTTCATATAATGGTTTGAAAATTTACTTACCAAGTTTAACAGAGAAAGGCTTTATTATCCAATCATCACCTAGAACTCTTTAACTATGAAAGTATTTTCATTAAACTCCAGAACGTTACTACTATTTGCTATCTTAAGAATGGTGTCTTCCTGATAGTACTTTTTCTCGATACTACTGAAATCTTTTTCATCCATCCAAAAGTTCCTACCACTTTGAGTATCCGTAAGTTCCCCCTCTGGATTATCACATGTAACAACAAAGAATAGCTTATCCTCAACCAACTTACCCTCGTTCTCGAGAACAACATGATCATGAACCAATCCCCTTATGAACATCTCTCCTCCTTCGAGGTTAGTCTCTTCCTTCATCTCCCTTCTCGCTGTTTCCAAAATCTTTTCCCCAAACCTAACTTTGCCCGTAAAAAATCCTACATACCCGAAGTATGGTTCTTTAGTGCGTTCTTGCATTAGCAATTGAGTATTTCCATTATCATCTCGTTTAACAACTATGATTACGGCGACCTTTGGTTGCTTTTCAACAGTAGCATCATCAGTATCCATCGTATTAGCAAACTCCTTACCTTTCACTGTAAGGGAGTAATTACCTCCATTCTTTGATACATATTTAAGTTCAACTAAGTGATTTATGTGGTACGAGAAATGATCCGAAGTTAGTCCCTTTATGTTTAAATCTGAGAACCTAGCATTTGGCTTAAAGAGGAGTTCTCTTAGTATAACCATTTGAATGTAGTGTAATGATCTCATGCTTTTACGTACTAACTTATATATCTGGAGAATACCAAGGTGAGATTATTTAATCTAGTGAAAACATTTTCACCGCCCCATAGTATTTATATAGAATAAGTAATAAGGTATAATTAAGGCCTATGAATAAAGGTTATATAGGATTAGTAGTACTAACTGGGGCGGCACTCGCCTGTGAAAACGTGCCACAAAACCAAGACCTTGAAGCATCAGTACTAGAACAGATAGAAGGAGTTACCTTTATACAATTCAATCAAGGGCCAGTCCTTACACCAGAACAAATGAGCTACATTGTGGCAACCAGAGACTACTATAGAAATACCTTAGGATGCCGAGAAATTATTTCAGATCAAACAATCGTAATTCCATATGGAAAAGATACAAATCCAACAAACTTCATTGATTCGGAAAACAGACTTAACTCCTTTTTATATAAAGTGGGAGGCCTTTCTACATATGCCGACGAAGTAAATATAACAACGCCTCAACTTATTGCAAAACTAAAAGAGTTGAATCTTATACAAAGCAATCTTCTAACGCCAATTGTGTTTATTGATGCAGAAAATCCAATAGAGTCTGCTAATCATGAGCTAGGCCATGCGGTGTGTCAGCAAGCAACAAGGGTGGTATTTGAACAATCGCTATTTGAATCTGGAGATATTGTTTTAGGAGAAAAAGTAACCGCCTCTCTATCAAAAGACCCAACAATTATACTTCACCATGAGGACGGAGGGATGACATACGTTGTAACTCTAAAAGAAATACATGCAATGCTTCTGGAGAGAACAAGAGATAAACAGAGTCGATTTGGATTAGATATATCGGTAATACCACAGCTTGATAAATCTGATTTCGCGCCAGAGGGAACGGATCCATATACGGACATATACAATAAAGTAATACAGGGAATGAACGATGCAGGTGTGATAGTTGATCACACACAACTATCTGATTTAATTGTTCGATATGTAACTCAAGAAGGCTCAGAATCACTCGCAACTATTGCAGTGGAACTTCAAAGATACAACCCTAACAAATCTGTAACGGATATTCTAACTTCCCTATTAAGACTTCTTTATGAAGGACAAGAGGATTTAATCAACTCAGACTAACAGAATAGATATGTTTGACGAAAAAAGAATTGCAACAACATTACAGATACTTGAGTTAAAATGCCAGCATATTTCTATTGCAGAGATGTTTAAAAGGATATAAGAGTTGATTGAAAATGGTAATGCTCCATATGAGATGTCCCATCGTGAAGCTCATGTTCTAAAACCATATGCAATTATTGAAGCATCTGTCGCTCCATTATCAAATAGAGCCTTCGCAATACTACACACCGAAAAAGGAGAAACAATGGTCATATTGGACGAACTAAATGGTTTACACGAAAGAATCGCTACAAATGAAGATGTCTTAGGAATTACAGGAGGAGCAATCTTTTATTCATCAGAGGACGATCTACATCCATTTCTCCCCCTAGGTGAGTTTGAAAGAATTTCCATTCCGGAAGGCTTTGAGATACTTGTGGACTTAAGAGAAGCTCCAGGCACTCTAACTATTTCAGATTTTTACTGTAATCCTTTTGAAATATGATAATTGACAATAGAGTCTATGGTATAGGAGATACAAACCATAAGTTATATTTCCCTAACCAATAAACCTCGCTACAAAATCAATAAAAGGCTCGTAGAGGATAATAATCCCAACCGCCACAGCAAGAAGAGACCCTAAAAGTACAACTCCGGACATGATATCTTTAATCAACCCCACTTCAGGATTCTCGTCAGGATATATAACATCCAAAACTCTCTCAATACTCGTATTAATCATTTCAAGAATAATTACAAAGAAACATGCTGTAACAGTAACCAGCATCTCAAGTTTAGAAATTCCAAGAATAATGGAGCCAATTATTACACCTGATGCAACTAATAACTGTATTCTGGAGTTCCTCTCTTTTAACAGACCGTGAAATAGCCCTTTAAATGCAATAACGACACTTCTTAGAAAATTCTGTTTCTTTCTCATTCTTTGATTATACAGAATTGATAGTAGTTATGTAATCCTAACTTAATATTCCCACTATACAATTGAATAGTGGAGAATAATTATGCTTTTATTAATAGCCAGAATTTAAACTTAGGAGTCAGAAGCGAAGGCTGGGAACTAGACTTTAAAAAGTTTAGATTATACTTAAGAAATAAATACGCAATTAAGAAAGCATTCTTATTCATTGGATATATAAAACAGAATCAGAATCTTTATCGAAAACTAAAGGGATTTGGTTATGAAATTATTTTCAAACCTACATTAAGCCACTTTGAAAATAACGTGAAAGTAACAAAGGGAAATGTTGATGCAGAATTAGTTCTCCATACAATGATTGAATACAATCATTTTCACAAGGCAATTATCGTTACAGGAGATGGAGATTTTTACTGCCTTGTAAAGTATCTCGCTGACAAAAACAAGCTATATAAAATACTTGTACCCACAAAACAATTTTCAGCTTTATACCGAAATTTTATGAGAAGAAAATACATAATCCATGTAAGCAACCTGAAAAGTTTTATCAAAAGATAGAGAAGAGAGGCATTTACGGTCGGTCGAAACCTTAGGCTAGTCCTCTCATGGTGATTAGTTTATTATATCCCCTAACAATTTCGAGGTCAAACTGAGTAATTAAACAATCATTGATACTTTATCAATATATTTCTGCACATCAAACTTCCTTTTCATCCCATTAAGATTCATATAACGAACTTTTCCAAAGATATCCCTTTCAAACCATGGCCTATCGTGAACCCCGCCAAGGGACCAGGCAATACCAACATATCCATTAGGATCTCTTCCATCAATAGAATACTTATCATTCAAATACACTAAGATCTTATGAGCCTCACTATAACCCTTACTCCACTCCAGAACTTTCTTTGCCCAGTACATCCTCATATACCCATGCATTTTTCCCGTTTTCATCAGCTCCATCTGAGCAGCATTCCAAAGTTCATCGTGCGTGATCCCCTGCTCAAATTCCCCCAGAGAGTATAAATACTCCCTTTTATCCTTTAAATGATTATCGAGGGATTCTCTAGCCCATTTAGGATAGCAGGCAGGATTATCATACTGATGATTATAGAAACAGAAATTATCAGAAAGCTCTTTACGAACCACAATCTCCTCTATGAATGATGCGACGACTTCATCCTTTAGACCAGACTCCTTAACTGCAAGTACAACCTCAAGAGAAGAAATATTGCCGAAGTGAAGATATGGGGAGAGATTAGAAAGAGCATCTGAGCTAGGATCATTTTTCTCACCTGTATAACGTTCTAATTTGTTATTAATAAACTCGTTCAGAACACGATATGCATGATCAATTCCGCCTATGAAATATTGAGAAGGTAGGACCGTACTATCAACCATCTCTTTTACGCACTCCTCAATATCCATCCAATTAATTTTGCAGGAGGAGGACTTTCTATATTTAAATAAAGATATTTCTTCTGGAATCTTTAAAAATTCTCCCAACACTCTATTCACCTTCAACCTTAAAGTATATGCAGAATATTCCTGTTTTAAAGAGATAAATCTGACAGGAACTATGTTGTGAGTATCAACCTCATAAAAAGGAACTCCTATTTTATCTAGTTTATCGGCAACATTTTCTCTCCATCTCCGAGCAAATCGTAAAGGGGAGAAATCAGTAACCACAGAAGATACCTGACCAATACTCAGATACTTTGAAAGCTCTTTCTCAGGATTACCTTTTAATAGTGTAAAGGAGATTCCTAAATTAGACAGTGACTTCTCAACATCTTTAAGGCCTTCTAGCATAAAAAGATAGGAGCGGAGATTACCATTTTTAATATTTGGATTTAAGCAGAATACGACCTCTAACTCATTTTCAAGCTCATGAGCCAGCTTAGCAGCCCATAGGAGGGCATGGTTATAATTAACCCGCTGGTCGCGGCTCATTATATAGACAACCCGACCCCCTTTTTTAGGGGTCTCAACTTTATTTAACCTTACAACCCTATTATCCATATATACACCTAAAGTATACCTAACATACCGCGCAGAAAAGATATCATTTAAACATTACCTCTTCTATCTGATACAATAATTTAATTAACCTGAAAAATAATACCATGAAAGATAAATATACTGCAGTATGGGTATCCCATTCATCTATAGGAGACTTTATTAAATGTCCACGTGCATACTTTTTAAAGAACGTTTATAAGGATCCAAAGAGTGGAAATAAACTACAGATAACCGGGCCATCCCTTTCATTAGGACAGGTGGTTCATGAAGTCATCGAGTCCCTTTCAGTAATCCCAACCAGCAGGAGGTTTGAAACTCCCCTTATAGAACACTTTGAAGAAGCTTGGAAGAAGGTTTCTGGAAAACG
>DDBW01000020.1:0-75752 GCA_002335495.1 Candidatus Dojkabacteria bacterium UBA2022
CTATATTAGTGGCATATAAGAAAGAATACTTTAAATCAGATTCTTTCTTCACAGATGAAAAGGAAGAAGAAGAGAATCAGATTGATAATCTTTCTGTTGAACTTAGTTCCGAAAACGGATCATTTAGAATAATCGCAACTAAAGAAGTTGTTAAGAAAGTTGTTGATGATCTAAAACAGATCTCCCTTAAAGATGCACAACTCATATCAAAAGATCTTAAGGAAGGTGATGTTGTAGAAGTTGAACTCCCAAGTGATGACTTCGGAAGAATTGCTGCACAGACTGCAAAACAGGTAGTCCTACAGAAGATTCGAGAATTTGAAAAGGATGCTGTTCTCTCTGAGTTCAGTGGAAAAGTTGGACAGGTATTCACCGCTCTAATGCAGAGAATGCAAAGAGGAGAAGTTGTTTTCGAAATCGGAAAAGCAACTGCATACATGCCTCAGGAAGAACAGATCTCTAACGAGTTCTATAAAGTAGGTGAGAGATATAAAGTTCTTCTTAAGGGTATTATTGATACCCCTAGAGGAAAAGAACTGGTTGTTTCAAGAGCTGATAGCAACTTCTTGATTGAGCTATTCAAGATGGAAGTTCCTGAAATTGAATCAGGAGTTGTAGAAGTTAAGGCCGTTGCAAGAGAAGCTGGATCAAGAAGCAAGATGGCCGTGTACTCTAACCAAGACGGAGTTGACCCTATTGGTTCATGTGTTGGACAGAGAGGAATCAGAATCGCTAATGTAATGAGCGAACTTGGAGAGGAAAAGATTGATATCATTGAATGGAACGAAGATCTAGAAACCTTTATTGCTAATGCTCTTAGCCCAGCAAAGGTAGAGAGTGTAAAAATTAAAGGTGATACCGCAACAGTAAAGGTTGCAGATGATCAACTCTCACTAGCAATTGGAAGAGATGGACAGAATGTAAGGTTGGCATGGAAATTGACCAATATCAAAATTGATATTGTAGGTAGTGAAGGAGTTAAGAAAGAAAATAAAGAAGCCGTTGTTGAAGAAGTAAAGGCTGATGTAGTTGAAGAAGCACCAGTTGTTGAAACAGAGGTTGTAGAAGAGGTAAAAGCTGAATAACTAACTTTTGAATTATGGTAGCAGTGGCAGATTCTAGTGAAAGAAAAATTCACACGCCAATGCGCATGTGCGCTGTCACAAGGGAGAAACTACCTAAGAAGGAATTGGTAAGGTTAGCTGTAATGGATGGAAAGGTCGTTATAGATGAGAAGGGTAAGGTAAGAAGTAGAGGTCTGAATATAAAACCAGAAATCGAAGTATTTGATAAATTAGTTAAAAGTGGTGGAATTAAGAGAGGATTAGGAATAACTCTCTCTGCCGATGGTATTGAGATCCTGAGAAATGAGTTTGAGAAGCATCTCAGCTTCAGATCTAGCGGAAAACATGTTGTAAGGATAAGTAGTGACAAGTTAAATCAATTGTTAGGAAGTAAAGATGGAAAATAAAAACATATCAAGAACTCCGGTAGTTGCAATTTTGGGCCATGTAGACCATGGTAAAACTACTATTCTTGACAATATTCGATCCGCTCATGTACAGGAGAAAGAGGTTGGAGGAATTACTCAGAAGATTTCTGTGTTCACAATCCCAGTTGCAGGGAAACAGATTACTTTTATAGATACTCCTGGCCATGAGGCATTTGATCTTATGCGATTACGAGGAGGAAGTGTTGCTGATATCGTTCTCCTCATTGTTGCGGCTGATGATGGTCTCCAGCCACAAACCTTGGAGTCAATTGAAATTATTAAAAATTCCTCTGCAAAGCCAATCGTTGTAATAAACAAGATTGACCTTCCAGATGTGGATATTGAAAAAATAAAAAGAGATTTGGCAAATAGAGGTATTCTTGTTGAAGGAATGGGTGGACAAGTTCCTGTTGCTCTTGTTTCAGGCAAAACTGGACAGGGAATTCATGACCTCTTGGATATGATCCTACTTGTATCAGAAGTTGAAGGGATGCAGTTCAGGGAAGATTTGAAGGATGGACTGCTCGGAAAAGCAATTGCTCTTGAAACGGTTAAAGATAAAAGCAAGGGAATTATCACTACCCTCGTTTTGCAACAGGGTGAAATGAAACCGGGGGATTGGATCGGTTTTCGAGTAGATAAAGAGATTGGTGTTGAGAAGGTAAAAGGTATCATATCTGAGGAGAATCAAAATATTCCTATGCTAACAGCTGGGACCGGAGGAAGAGTTCTAGGATTATCTTCTCCTATCAATCCTGGAGATTCTGTTTACGTAATGACAGAAAGATCTCCAAAAGTTCTTGATGGTATCTGGAAACTCGAAGAAGAAGAGCAGAGTGAAGGAATTTCTGCTGCAGACCTTTCTGCTCTATTTGCTAATGCCGAGACCAAAGTTAAGAGTTTGAATGTAATAATTAAAAGCTCCTCAGAAGGGTCATTGGAGGCCATTAAGAAGTCTATTGATAAAATAAAGGATGATGAAGCTAAAATAGAGATTGTTGATAGCGGAATTGGCGACATTACACCTTCTGATATTGAAAGAGCTTCCGTAACCAAATCAATAATACTTGGTTTTGAGGTGTCTATGGAGTCGGCCGCATCCAAACTCAGTCGTGATAGAAAGGTTTTGGTGAGAACTTATGACATAATATATAAGCTTGTTGAAGAGCTAGGAGATGCCTTTAACCTGTTAACCATGCCACAAGAGACAGAAGAGGAGATTGGCCATGCAGAGGTAAGGGCTCTATTTACTCTCTCGGATGGAGCTCTTGTTATTGGATGCAGAGTTAAAGATGGAATTATCAAAAGAGGTTGTAAAGTTTATGTAGTAAGAGGAGATGAGATTAAGGGTGAAGGAAGGATTGCATCTTTAAGACAACAGAAAGATACTATAAATGAAGCAAAGAAAGAACAGGAATGTGGAGTAATCCTCGACGCGAAAATCGATGTTGCTGAAGGCGACACCCTTTACTGTTACAAGATTATCAAGTAAGATAATCCACAGTAATTATTATATAGGTCTTTATGTCACTAAAGGATTCCCTAGTAAAAGGTACCAACATTCTGTTTATTGTCCAAAAGATCGATGAGTTTGAAAAAGCTTATGCCATTATCGGTTTGGCGAAAGTATTAAAAAATGCAGGAAAGAGTGTAGATATCTATACTAATAATCCTGTCCCTTCTTATATTTCCGACCTTTTTGAAAAAGCTCAGACCCTCTTTCTTACCGATATCCCCCCTCGTACTTTTGAGATTACTGTTGATTACGCTAAATCTCGAATTGAAAAAATTGTATACGATGACCATGTTGATCAGAAAAAACTTAAGTTCTATATAACTCCTGGCGATACTAACTTTTCCTTTGACAGTGTTCAGATGAAAGAGGGAGGAGCAAGGTATGACACTACGATTCTGTTTGATATAGAGGATCCTAAGAAACTCTCAAGTATATATGATAATCATGAGTACCTATTTAAAGAGAATTCAATTGTATATATTGGAGATGGAAAACCAACTTTCAGTTCCGCCACAGTAATTTCGACTAAAGATTCCTCATACTCAGAAGAGATATACAATGCTATTAAATCCGCGAAGGTTGATATGGGTAAAGAGGGGATGGAGTATCTGTTAAATGGAATTATAAATGCCAGGAAACTGCTTGAAAGCAGGAGTGATGCTCCTATCGACTCAATTTCAAAACTGGTTTCCGAAGGTGCCAACTTTGCTAAATCCCTTGATTCGGTATATTTTTCCAAAAATAAGTTAAATGCTGACTTACAAATCAAAGTAATGCAGAATGTAAAGACGTCTAGCAAAGCATCGTTAGTCTTTTCGGTAGTTAACCATGCCGAGGTTGAGGCTATTGGTATAAAAAAGGATGATGCCGATCTTAGAGGACGTATCCCTTTTAACATCACTAAGGAGTATAAGGTAGCAGTAGTTGCAATAGAATTTGAGAAGAATGCGCATACTCTGATTATTGAATCAAACTCTTCTGAAGAGTACTCCGCTATTGACTTTGCAAGGATCTTTGGTGGGGATGGAGACGAAAATCACTCCGTATGTGAAGTTAAATATTGGGAGAGTTCAGAGATAGAGGATAATCTGCTTGATACCCTTTTTGGATTGAAACAATAAGAAAACTACAGGATATTCTGCGCTGTTTTTTGCCTGCTCTAAGCCATTATTATTGACATATATCTCAAAATGTAGTAAAAATAAAGGCTGAATGGTATATTTTTATTCCCATTTGCAAGAGTTGTAATTATAAAATTGATGTGATAGTCTGAAAATATGGCACTAAATAAGGATGAGAAAGCAAATATTATTAAGAAGTTCGGAGCCCACGAGGGTGATACCGGATCTCCTGAAGTTCAAATTGCTCTTCTCACATCTAAAATTGATGAGTTAACTCTTCACTTGAAAGATCATAGAAAAGATAATCACTCCAGAAGAGGATTGCTTCAGATGGTTGGACGAAGAAGAAGACTTATTGAATATTTAAAGGCGTCAGATCAGTCTAGATACGATAAACTTGCTAAAGCTTTAAAACTTTAGTACAAAAGAAACGGGGAGCTTAACTATAATAACAGTTCCTCCGCAATATAAAACTTTCCAAAATTAATAAATTATTTATTTTTTGTGCGCATGTTATATAACGAAAAGCGTATTGATTTTGAAGTAAACGGAGTGAAAGGTTTCTTCTCAACCGGGAAGATTGCTAGAAAAGCTCATGTAGCCGTTATGGCTGGTTTGGGCGATACCGTTGTACTTGCTTCCGTCTCCGTTGGAGATGCTGTTAGCGATATCGATTATTTCCCATTATCTGTTGAGTTTGTAGAAAGACTCGCTGCTGCAGGTATTGTTTCTTCCTCTAGATTTGTAAAAAGGGAGAGGTTTCCCTCTGATGATGCAATCTTGAAGGCTAGAATCATTGATAGGTCATTAAGACCTATGTTTGCAAGCGATTACAGAAATGAAGTTCAGTTAATGATTGAAGTTCTTTCGTATGATCCAGAGGTTGATCCAACCCTTCTTGGTATTAATGCTGCTTCCGTAGCATTGTTAATCTCTAAAGCTCCGTTCAATACTCCAATTTCTGGAGTAAGGGTAGGGTATAAGAAAGACTCAAAAGAGTTCGAGCAAATTCTTAAACACCTTCCAAGAGTAGATCGAGATGATCAAGCTGAGAAAACTGTTCTCAATCTTGTAATCGCAGGTGATGGAGAAAAAGTTACAAACTTAGATGCTGATGCCTATGAAGTCCCAGAGTCAGACATTATTGATGCAATGAAGTTCGGTTTGAAAGAGATGCAAGGATGGTTGAAGGCTCAAAAAGATTTTGCAGAAATTGTCGGAGTTGAGAAAGAAGAATATCTCTCATTTGCATTGCCACAAGAGTTAGTTGACGCAGTTAAGGAAGAATTTGGGGAGAGAATTCTAAAGGTGTTGGATATAAGCGCTTCCGAGGATCCACAGTTCCATAAAACTCTTGTTAGATCATCCGCTGAGGCTAAATCAATTCAAGAGGATATGGCAAAGAGATTTGAAGGTAAATATTCAAAGCTACAGTTAAAGGAATCATATGAGAAAGCTGCTAAGTACTTGATGAGGAAATTCGTTAAAACCGAAGGAAAGAGACTTGATGGTAGAGCCTATGATGAAGTTAGAGAGTTCGGGGCAGAAGTTGGAGTTCTTCCAAGAGTTCACGGTTCTGGATTATTCACAAGGGGATTAACTCAGGTTCTCTCAACCGTAACCTTAGCTCCACTTGCTAAGCAGTTATTGGTAGAAACTATGACAGGTGAAGATAGTAGATCATATATGCACTTCTACTCTCAGTATCCATTCACAATGGGACATCCAGAGAGATATAAGTATATGCCAGGAAGAAGAGAGATTGGTCACGGAGCTCTTGGTGAGAAGGCTGTACTACCAGTTCTTCCAAGTATTGAAGAGTTCCCATATACCATTATTGTAAACAGCGATATTATGTCCGAGAACGGTTCCAGCTCCCAGGCGACAACCAGTGCTTCTACCCTCGCACTAATGGATGCAGGGGTTCCTATAAAAAAGCATGTTGCAGGTATTGCATGTGGAATCATTTTTGATGAGTCTGAGCCTAATGACTATGCAATAGTTACAGATATCAGGGATCTCGAAGATTTCTATGGATTTATGGATTTCAAGGTTGCAGGTACAAAGGATGGAGTAACTGCGGTTCAGTTTGACACCAAGGCTAGCGGACTTCCAATGGAAGTATTTGAAAAAGCAATGGAGCAGTCCACTAAAGCAAGAATGCAGATTCTTGAGGGCTTGGATAAAGCTATTGCCCAGCCAAGAAGTACAGTATCAGAATATGCTCCGATTCTTGAGAAGGTGAAAATTCCTGTAAGCAAAATTGGGGAGTTAATTGGCCCAGGAGGTAAGAATATTCGGGAATTAAGCGAAACTACAAACTCCGAAATAAATGTTGAGGAGGATGGAACAGTATTCATTTTCTCCACGAATAGAAAGGATCTCGAAGAGGCTGTTGCAGCTGTTTCTGGAATTGCATTTGTTCCTGTCATCGGAAATGTATATGACGGAATTGTTGAAGCCGTAATGCCATACGGAGCATTCGTTGAGATTGGAAGAGATGCTTCAGGTCTTGTCCATGTTTCTGAAATTACTGATGGCTTTGTTAAGGATGTTAATGAACATCTTAAGGAAGGTCAGAGAGTGAAGGTAAAGGTTTTGGACATTGATAATCAGGGTAAGATCAAACTCACTATGAAGGGAGTTGAGGGTAACTCTGAGAGGAAGTAATCTGATACACGGTCGGATTAAAGATAAGCGGGAGGCGTAGGCCTCCCGCTTTTTTATTCTCGAATATTTCTACTTCTTAACTATCTTTGCTATAAAGAAGCCCATCATTTCGCCTGATGGAAGAATACGATATGTCTTTGACACTTCAGGACTGTATAGAGTTCCATTCCACTCAATAATTCCTCTCTTGATATGTTTTTTATGAGATGAAAACTTCTCCGAATTGATTAGTTCTATCTCCTCCAAGTCTGCGTTTGAGTGATTATCCAGAAGATATGTCACCACTCCTTCGTTCTCATCTGGCTCTAAAGTACAGGTAGAGTATATTAAGGTCCCTCCCTTTTTAAGGGCTTTAAATGCAGATTCGATTAACTTCCTCTGAGTATTTACCATTGGTTTAACCTTTTTTATGTTCCAGAATCTCAGTGGTTTCTCGCCTTTGAGATATATCAGCCCTTCTCCTGAGCATGGTGCGTCTAGAAGGATTTTATCGTAGTGACCTTCCTCTCTACCTCCAATTGCTTCACCTGCTCCATACCTTACAGTAGTATTTTTAACTCCAAACATTTCGAGTACATCTTTTAACTTTTCAATTCTATGTTTGTCAGCATCGTTTGCAACAATGCTCCCTTTATTGTTAAGGATTGAAGCTAACTGAGTCGTTTTACTCCCAGGGGCGGCACACATATCAAGGACTTTTTCGTTGGAAGTAGGGGAGATTATTGCTGCTGGAAGCATGCTAGAAAGATTTTGAATATAGAAGTATCCCTCTTTGTACATAACTGTTGAGGCTAGATCTGATTTATCCATGTTTTCAACTACGTATGTATCTTTAAGCCATTCAACTTGTTTCAATACGGCACCCATTTTCTTAAGCTGATCTATAGTATGTTGTGGATTCTGAAGTAGATTGTTGATTCTGATTGTTGTAACAGCCCTTTGTGAGAACATATCTAAGGCAACTCCTGTTGGGACTTTTAGAATGCTTGCCATTCTAGATAGAAAAACGTCGAGTTTAGTGTAGTACTTCTTTTTATTCTTTTGAACTTGTTTATAATTGCTTCTCTTATTCTTTTTCATTAGATATTTCCTCTTACAAATTGAATAATACTTCCTACCACAATTCCTGTGGTTTCAGTTCTTAGTATATTACCTTTTAGTTTTACGAATTCAAAGTTTGCCTGTTTAAGGGTTTTTATATCCTCTAAGCTCCATCCTGACTCAGGCCCAATTGCAATATAAATGTTTCTGCCTTTTATATCTTTAGAAAGGATAATCTCTTTCAAGTTTTTGGCTTTTGGATCTTCTGTTGCAAGGCAGAGTTTGATGTCTCCGTCTCCTCCTAAATTCTTTAGCTCGTCAATGCTTGTTAGGTCCTTGAGGATAGTTGGATATGGATTGCGTGATTGTTCGCAAGCATCACTAATTACTTTATTATATAGTCCTCGATTCTTATTGAACTCCTTTGGAGTCGTGAGGCTCAATTCGCTATGGAGTGGGTATATAGCATTTATCCCTAGCTCAACAGATTTCTCAAGAAGAAATGTGAATTTCTTATGATTCAAAATTGATTGTATTAAAGAGATTCCTCCTGTATTTTTGTTCGTACTTCCCTTTCTATCTGACTTCTTCTCCAGTATCTCTACTTCTACACTATTCTTGGATATGTCAGTAACTATTGCAGAAAAGATATGAGAGTATGTTTCAATCTCTACAATATCTTCAACCTTAATATTGTCTGCTATCGCTATCTTACTGTCATTATCAGCTAAGTGAGTAATGTCGCCGGCCTTTAATTCGTGAGGGATATAATATTTTTGCATGTTTTGATTATATCATTAATACTATATATCTTGACATAGCATTGGATATATTGTTTGCTATATATGGGTAATCCTCTAATATTTATACTGTCTTTTATGAAAATAGATTGGAAATTTGTATTTAAGAAGTCCTTTAGTATAGTGTTAAAAGGACTTTTAATAGTTACTGGTTTATACTTAGTTTCGGTTACGATTCTCTCGCTCGTATATCGTCCTATGGGAGTTAAGGTTACCAATGTTACCTCAAGTTCAGCAACGGTTTCCTGGTATACAGATGTCCCGATGACGGGAGAGGTGTCGTATAAAGAGAAGGATACTTTTCTTCCTCTCTTTTTATCTGGAATAGGGGCAGATAAAGCGTATGATGATAGAGATTTTGCATATGCCCAGAAGCTTTGTGTTGCAGAGTTTAATATGAAATTAGAGAAGGAAGTAGATGAAGACTTTACAGTTAGTGGTGAGGATTATAATTGTGATAGCGTAAAGGTTTCTAAGCTTGGTAGATATTACGTTCACCACGTCACGATCAAGAATCTTGATGAGAAAAAAGACTACTATTTCCGAGTTGGTAATAGAGTATGGGGTTGGAAAGGTGATATTATGAGTTTTAAAACTTTCGAAACTCCTGAGAATGTCAAAGAACCTGTTCCAGTATTCGGAAGAATTGTTTCCTCTGAGGGTAAATATAGTGGCGATTCCATTGTCTACGGAAGATTTAAGGATTTGAGTAGTGGAAATGAATCTGTCATGTACTCCAGTGTTACAAATGAAGATGGTGGGTGGTACTTAGACGGTGGTAATTTGAGAGGGGTAGATGGTGAGATTGTAGAACTATCCTCAGGTGATGATACCTTTACTGTAACTGGTATGTATAAGAATTCAAAGATGAGTGCACCAACTACGTGGGTGTTTGGGTATTTTGATGGTGCGTATCCAGATTTGAAGGTGACATATAACGAGAAGGATAACTTCTTGTATAAGTTGGTGTTTGGTGTACACGCTGGGTGCACATATGCAAATGCTGGAACTGCAGCCTGTAATGGCGAGGACTTAGAGGCATTTGCTGCTACAGCGGGGTATGGAAAAGTTGCAAAACAGGTCGCTATAAATACAGGAGAGGGGGAACTTAATGGAAATGTTCTCAATGCTATTGGTTTAGACGACAATGCCGGTAACTATTCTGCAATTGCTGGAACTAGTAATGCAGTACTCCAGAATAATTATGATAGTGGCAACTACACTCCAGTAGAAGTAGTCCAGACTCAAGGTGGGGCATACTGGGCTCCTGGTAAAGAAGATGAGGAAGAAGAAAGTGGCGGTGAATCATCAGGGGGAACTAATAGTAAACCCGGTGATATTACTGTAACTACAAACTCATCTGGCGAATGGGAGTTAGACTTTAATGGTAAGAAAATAACAGATAAAGAAGATATTGAAGAAATTCTAGAACTTACTCCTGCGCAACAGCTTACAATTCATAAATGTTTAGAACAGCAGTCGAGTAATGACTGTTCAATTAAAATAGAACCAGTACAGGTAAATATTGTTAGACTTGTTCAAATTAATCCTGAAATTGAAACGTGTATAATTGCTGGAACTTGTAATGTTACAGGTTTAGATGAGGCTATTGAACAACAACGAAGTGCCTTAAACACTGCATCTTCAAATTACACCGCTGCGCTTTCTATTTTAGAAGAATTGAGGGGTTCAATATCAAATCGACCTGGTTCTGATATCATTGACGGCAATGGTATTACCGAGCCTAAATATGTATTTACGGGAGCTCCTGCTTACGCTGACGAAAAAGATAAGATACCTGAGGCTTGGTTAGTGCTTTTTTTAAAGCATGCATCAGAGGATGAAAAAAAATTACTTCTACTGCAACTGGGATATCCTCCTGCTGTTATTGAATTCCACGATTTAAATAGCCTTGAAATCGAATATTCTGGATCTCAATACAAACTTAGTACTGAGAAAGGTGATCTCCTAAATAGAGACAATATCCCTTACGTTATGATATCCGAAGCAACTTATAAAAAAATTGAAAATGAAAGCGGTGGAGTTACTAACTCAAACTTAAGGCCTGGTTATAAAGCTAATGATGATGCTGAGACCATATATCCAGTCGACGAAGACTTAATACTTTCCTTAAATAAAAACCTATCCGAAGATGAGCTAATAAAGTTTGCAAAAGAGAAATTTGGAATAAATTTAAGCTCTGATATTAGAGATGGTTCCTTTGAATTAGTTTATAAAGAAGGTTCTGTTTATGCTGTATATCAGGAAGAAAGCTCTTATGAAGTAAAAGAGGTTTCTAAGATCCCTCCTGGAACTATTACCTTAGATGATGGGTGGAACCAGAATTCACCTGGCTCGAATTCTGGGAACAGTGGGGTTGTTATTGTCAATAAGAGCGATTCTGCTTATGAGTATTTAGACGATATCAATAATCCTGCGAAGAAATGTTACTCTGTCGCTTGTCCTTTGGAAACTGCAAAAGCCTTGCTAACATCTAATCCTCAGGCTATCCCCGCTGGTATTATTATCGCTTGTGAAGCTGATAATAAGTGTTATTTGAAAAAAATTCCTACAGAGACCCAACTTACAGAGCAGTCCGATAATATAAAAAAAGAAATTGAGAAGCTTAATCTTCTTCAGCAATCTCTAGGAGGTCCAGGAAGCTTCCTCCGAAAACTTATTGTTAGAACTACATTTGCAGCTGAGGATAATACTGCAAGTGAAGGTGCCTTATTCTTCCTACCAGAGTATGGAATGTTCAGTTTGCAACTAGGGGAGTTTGAGTTTGAGAAAGAAATCTCTGATGGTCTAACTTTCTACGTCTTCTATCTTGAAGTAAACGGAAAAGAAGGTTTCCAAATGCCAGTCAATCCTGATAGCCCAACAATCCATGAGGATATAATGATTAAGTCTAGAAGTTTCGAAATCAACTATGAGAAGAAAGCTGAAGTTAAGAAATATGATCTTCAGGCCGGTATAAATATAATATCTTTTGATTTTGTACCTGTTCCAACGACGTTGGGTGCATATACTGTAAGTGAATTAGTAGAAAATGCTAGAAAGAACGGAACCAATATTGAATATGTCTCATACTTTGACGGTGGAAGATGGGTTGAAGGATATAAATGCACGGCTGAATCATGTATTGGTAGTAATTTCGCAATCCTCCCTGGAAAAGGATACGTTCTTAAAACTTCCAAAAAGGGATCATTCACAGTTTCTGCCTACAACCTCAAATCGGCTATCCCTCTTAACCTATCAGCAGGTTGGAACCTAATAGGAGTTCATGGATATAGTAGTGCATATACAGCTAAATCCTTAATTAATTCTATAAATAAAGTTGAAGGTTTAACCGCAGATAATGTATCTTGGTATCCAACTTCCAAAGGAAGATATGAAGGACTACAGGTTACAGAAGGGGTCGAGTATGGATTTGATTTCCCAATC
The DNA here is from genome assembly GCA_002335495.1 of Candidatus Dojkabacteria bacterium UBA2022. Classification (GTDB taxonomy): domain Bacteria; phylum Patescibacteriota; class Dojkabacteria; order SC72; family SC72; genus UBA2022. Next base: position 12,088 of record DDBW01000020.1, read on the forward strand.
AATCCAATGAATGGATATTTTGTAAGAATTAAGAAGTTTACTCCAAAGGATGAAGCTTGTAAGTCTATTATCTGGCATGACGGTAATGATCTTAACGGAACCTGTGGAGACTCTAAATCAATATTTTAATTATAATTAATAAATACAAATGGAAACTATACCCGCCTGGTACTGGATGCTTGTTGTTACAGCTTTGACCGTAATGGTCTGTCTAATATTGTACTATGTTGCAATGTTAGTAAAAGAATCTACCAGAACAATGGTAGAAGTTAGAGAGACTATAGGAGACTCTAGAAAAATAATTCAATCTTCGACTAAAATTGTAGAAGATGCCTCAGAGATTGTCGCTTCTGTTAAAGGCACTGTAGATGAATTTAATAATTCTGTTGTAGAACCTGTAAAAGGGATCGGGGATACTCTAAAAGGAGTTCTCTCATTCATTAGAGGTATTGTTGGCTAGTCTCCTAAAGTATTTGTATAACAGAATTATATTTTGTAATATGTATCCATGTATATAACTCCTCGTCAGAGAAAGAAAAATATTACAACGACAATTATTCTCGCCGTCGCCATCCCTTTTACAGTTGTTGCTGCATACTTTGTTACTCAGTTAATGATCGGAGCTGCTGGAGAAACTGACCCCAAGAATGTTGTTGTGAGTAACGTAACCTCTAACTCAATTACCATCTCATGGTCTACCGATGCCGACGCCACTGGATCTGCTATTGTTAAAAAGGGAGGAGTCGATAGCAAGCCATATCTGGATATAAGAGGAAGCGACAGAAGAAAAACTCACTATGTAGAAGTTACAGATCTTGAACCAAATGTTGAATACTCCTTTACCATTATTTCGAATACCACCAAATACACAGATGAAAAGGGTAGTGCATTCAAATTTAAAACTACCCCAATTACAGGAGAAACTCCTGTCCCACAACCCGTTTTCGGCGGGATCACAGGCTCAACTTCAAATGATAATATTGCTTACGTCATGATTGATGGGAATTCCAATGTGTATCCTGCTTCTGGAGTTGTGAATTCTTCTGGCAATTGGATTATTGACCTCTCTGGTCTCCGGGACGGTACAAACTCACTTGTTAAGGTTGAAAAGGATACTAAGCTTCTTGTTGTCATAAGGGGGAAGGATAATACGGGTGCGAAAGTTGCGGGTACGTACAATGATCTTTTCGATGTTGATGGGAAACTTAAGGACTCTTCTAAGTTATCAATGGGGACTTTATCAAATGTTTCCTCCCTATTTCCGGATAAGTCTGTAATTACGAGGGTTGTCGCGTATACTCCTCCAACTCCTACCCCGACTCCCACTCCAACGCCGACACCTACCCCTACACCCACGCCAACTCCTACCCCTACACCAACCCCAGAAACTCGACAGTTTAGAATTGTTCAGGATGTGAAATGGGTTGTTATTTCTGGTACAAATGTAAATGGAGATGTTACAGAAGAACCTACTGTTGTAACGGGTAAAGAATCTATTCAAGTTACAAATTTAACCGATACGGGCTTTACTGTTATCTGGTTAACTGCAGAAAAACAAGCCGGATCTATTGTTTATGGGACCACGGAGGATTCTCAGATTACAACTGCAAATGATGAAAGAGATGGTCTTCTTGAAAAGAAAACGTACTACGCCCACAGCGTAAAAGTTACAAAGTTACAGCCTGAAAAGAAATACTACTTTAAAGTTAAATCTGGAGAGCAAACGCTGGATAATGCTGGTAAGGCATTTGAAGTTACTACTCATAAGACGCTAAGTAATCCTCCTGAGTTTAAAACTATTTCGGGGAAGATTAATAATCTTGTTGGAGATGCCGTTGTATTTGCAAGAATAATCAATAAAGATACGAGCGGAAGCGTTGGTAATTCTTCGGTAACGTCTGCGGTGGTAGATGAAAACGGTAACTGGATTGCTACATACGGAGATATGCGAAATGAGAGTGGTGCCGAGTACTTTAATCCTTCTGAATCAGACGTTATGGAAGTCAAACTTATGGCTTATCAAAATTCTTCTACGGTCTCTGAAAGCATGAAGAATATTGACTCCAAAACTATATCTATTGATCTTTCCAGCTCGTCTTCAGTTCGAGAGATTATTAAGGTTGCTAGATTAGGTAACTACGGGGTTAAATAATAGAGTTTTATACTCAATTGTTGTACAATATCGACTAGATGGTAAAAGTAATGTCAAGGCACAATCCGTTATTATATCTTATCGTAATAGTCTCGTTTAGCGTTTTATCCGCTTTAGTTGTCGATGCCCTGAACTCCGATCGTAAAGTTATTCAACAGGTTAATGCTGCTGCCTCTATAAGCACAGAATCAACTACCGAACTTACAAGAATCTCCGCTCCTGTACCAGTTGAAGTTGAAGAGAGAGAGGCTGATGTAACCGCCCTCCCAATTCAAGCCTATACTGAGGTTGATATTAAATACAATGAGGATGGGACCGCTAACGTTGAAGAGGTTTTGGGCTGTGGTGTAAATGGTAGTGAAACTGGATGTACATCTGGTCCAAGCATCTACTATCAACCAATCTGTTCGAGAAGTGATGTTAGCATAACGGTTGGTGACGGACAGGAAGTTGGTAGCACTGGTAATGGCGTTAAGGTAACTAAGAACTCTGTGATTGAAGTGTGGAAAGTTACTGTCCCTATGGCCCTCCTTTCGGGTAGTGAATATGTGAAAGATAGTAGGATGGCGATTCAGGATGCAGATGAAGGATTTCAAGGTACCTTTAAGCCTGCCTATGATGTGATTACTGATTATGAAGCAAGGGCTTACTGTGTGCCTGGAGTTGACTGTGATGACTTTGATGAAGGTATTGCTTCTGGTCCAATGGGTCCGTACTGGGTGAATGTGCATGCCGAGCTTGAAGCTGAAGCGACAAATGCCCCAGCTCCCGATAAGGCTACAATTACTCCTAGACTGAACTCGGCCTGTCCTGATGTTCAGAGATCGAAGCCAAATCCGATTAAGTCTAACCGAAAAGGTATGTTTGTAGAAGCTAATTATCAGTTGCCAGGTCAGCATGCTTTCGGTAGAAACTTTAGTTCATTAGTTTGTATGAAGTCTGCTGGAGTAGAGACTTCTAATCATGCGGCTTGTCTTGAAAAAAGAACGTCATTTAACTTCCTGGTTTACGCAATCGTTCAAATCGAAGATTGGATTGACTGTACTATTGGAAGATATAATGAAGAAACTAAGGAATGGCAAGCTCCTGATCCAGAACTTTGTAAAGAAAGCGTAATCACTAACTTGAAAATTGACGGTCTTTTCGGATCGACATTTAAGTGTGTTAGAAATCACTGTGCAAGTAGGTATATGGATCTTTCAAGACAAGGAACAAAGCCTCCGGGAGTTGCTCAAGCTATGGCCCCTGAAGGTTTAACCCCTCTTTATAATCAACCTGTTGTTGAACCTTTCTATGTGAGTACACCTTGTATGGTTAGAGTTGATGGTATACACTTTGTGGATATTCCTTGTATCTGGGATATGAGTGTTTATGAAGCTGATTATCAGAGGCAAAAACAAAACGCAGTCCCAGGCTCAGAAGATATGCCTGCTACTTTCGAGGAGTATTGGAAGATGGTAGAAGAACAGATAAAGAATAGAGGTGAAAAGTGTTAATTATTTTAAGTTAATTTAAATATTCATAGTTTATGTCAGTAGTATCAAGTTTGTATTCTCGTATTAGAAGGGTGAACTCTAAAGTTGTAGTTACTAAAACTTTAAATATCCTTACTCTCTTGCTTGTAATGTATATGTCCTTTAACACTCTTAATACGTATGCGATTAGTGCTGAAGAAATTATGAATACAAAAATCGATATTCAGGAGAGTTATAAAGACGCTGAAGCAGTAAACTCTGCTGCTGCAAAGGATACTGGTCCTAACTTACATAAAACTAGCTACTTAAACACTCTTGCTGGAGCTTTTACAGGTGTATCAGTTTTTATGGGAGTAGAAGTGTTTACTAATTCAGAATCTGTTATGAATGATCCCGAGATCAGCCCTCTTTCAAAAAGAGGATTGCTTGGTTATTCTGATGATGCTGTTATGGCTTTATATCAAAATCAGCCAAATATAAATGTCCCTCAGCACATGGCGAGACAGTGGATTCCTGGGTATGATCAAAGCGCTCGTTCAACTATTGCTGCTGAGGATGGATACGACTTACTCGTTTCCACTGGTGTCGATCAGATGTGGGAACAAATGAGAATGATTGCATACATACTTTTTGTAATCGTTTTGATGGCAGCTGGATTCATGATTATGTTTAGACAAAAAATTGGTGGGCAACTAATGGTTACGGTATTTAATACTTTGCCAGGAGTTGTAATTGGTCTTGTCACAGTGACATTTAGTTTCGCAATTGTCGGTTTCGTTTTGAATATAGGCATGTTGCTGGTTAATGTAATTGCAGCTTTACTCGATCCATCGGGACAGAGTCTCCTCTCTATAAACGGCCCTTTCAGTCTTTTGAGTTTAAAAAATATCGGTGGATTTATAACGGAGTCTAGTCAGGCTAGATCCTTTACGATTGGAAGTTCTTCGTTGATTGCTGTCTTTATGGGCTCTATTGCTGCTATTTTTCAAGGGGCTGGATTGTTAGCTACTGGCGCTGGTTTAGGCCCTGTTATTGCGGTTGGTATGATTGCATTTTTTATAATAATCCTTTTTATAGCTTTTGCGGTACTTTGGGCATCAGTAAAGGTATTTATAACTGTTTTGACGGCTTATATAGGTATTATAATTGATACGGTCTTAGGGCCTCTTTATCTTGTAGCTTCTGCATTGCCTGGTAAGGGATATATAGGAGGTGATTGGTTTAAGAGAATATTAAGAAATACACTTGCTTTCCCAGTTGTCTTTTTCTTTGTTAACTTGGGTGGATATATCCTCAAACAAGAAATTGATTTTTCGTTCCCATCTGGTTTAGTTGGAGCTGAAGGTAGCGGTGTAGATGCTGCTCTTACGGATGGAGTAGGTTGGTTCTTAAAGGCCTCACTTACTTTGATCCTTTTCTTTGTTGCAGCAGAATCACCTAAGTTCCTTACTGATATTCTACCTACTAATGGTGGAAAAGGAGCTGAAGCTGTTATCGGAGGAACAAAAGCTTCTCTTAGTAAAATCCCTCTCATCGGTGGCTTCTTTGGTTAAATCTAATAGTGTGAAAATTATAAAATGGCTGGAAAGAGGAAAGATAAATATGAAAACGCTTTGCAGTCTATTTCTGACTTCATATTCAAAAATTCTGGTAAACGGGTAAAAGTTAAGCCCGGAAAAATTTCAGGGGCGTCTGGTACAGATCAGATGGCAAAAGCTCTTGCTGAAATTGCCTCCAAACCTGGGCTATACATAAGTGATTCATTGATGAAGTCAATTAATGAGACGATTGGTAGTCAGGCTTTGCTTCAATTTTATGTTGATCAACTGAACGAAGAAAAACATATAGGTGCTGATAAAAATGAAGGGCGTTTTAGAGTCCGAGGTTTTGAAACCGCTAATGTTATTGCTAACCCTAGGAAATACGTAAAGAGTATTTTCGACAAAGCTAAGGCAGAAAGAGAATGGGCAAGTAAAGTTGGAATGGCAGGCTACATTGACGGCGCAGCTGCCCTTTTATGGGCTAAAAAACAGGGCTTAAGTTGGCAGGAAGGAATGAAGATGTTTTCTGCTGCCAACTACGACTTACAGCCTATCCATAGGGAGGATGCTCATAAACTTATGGCTGAAACAGCTGGCTATCAAAGTTTCAAAGACCGTAAGAAAGCAGAGGAGGCTGGTAAGGACCTTTATTCAGCAATTAATAGCTCTGCTTTAACACGTGGGGGTAAAGTTAGTACTGCTAGTGGTGCTTTAGGCAATGACTTCATGCAGACTCTTTCTCCTTCGGAAAGAAAACTTCTAAAAGATGGTATGGATGCTCTAAGTGCTGGGCAAAAACTCCCAGATGTTACGAGTAGATCTAAATTTGATGATTTACTTAAGCGACAGGCCCAGTTTGGAAAGCCTGGGGATAAATACTCAGGTCGTTATAATGCGATCCAAGGGCAACTAAAAAAACTTGAAGTCTCACCTGGTGTAAGGAAGTACACAGATTCTGAGGTAGACGCTATTTTAAAAAATTATGTTGAATCTCGGGATATCTCAAAGCTTGATCTTACGGGTGCTGAGTTCAAAAACTTAGATAAATATGCTGGTCTTAATCCTACAACGTATAGAAGGCTCCTGATGAAAAATATTGATGCAAAGTTAAGGGTTATGGATCCTGTGAAAGACAAGGATGAAATGAAAGCTCTTACTACTTCAATGGGTGTTATAAGTTTGTGGCAAAGGGCATATGGAGGACCTGTCCCAGAGGATTATGCTGTTTTGATGGATAAAGTTAAATCAGAGATGGGTAATCCCTCTACCTCTTCTGGACGAAAAGCTGAGCTTCAAAAAATACTCGACCAAATTAATAAAGAGAATAACGCCATTGGTGATAGAACAAATCGTCTTGGGGCATATACGGGTGTCTCAGATATACCTAAAATCGGAGCTCTTCGTAAAGATCTTGCCAATTATATAGGAATTGAGAAAGAGTTTTGGGAAGGTAAATTTAGAGAACTCTCGGATCTCCGTGCAAAAGGAACTATCACTCCAGATCAGGAACGTGAACTGGCTAAAGTAGGGCGAAGGCTTTCTTTGCTTTCTGTTGAACAAGATGGACTTAGAACACTACCCTGGGCGGGAGCGCGTATTACAGTAGGGCAGGTGTCAAATATGTTCAGAGCGTATAAGAATATATTTCAAGGTGGACCAGGTAGCATGCTTATGAACGGAATGTTCTGGGTTAGTGATGCGGCAGGTCCTTTTGCACCAGGAGCTATGGGTAAAATTAAGCTTATGTCACGTAAATTTGAAAATGGTCTTATTACTGAGGCCGTTATGCCTACTATGCGAGGAGATATTCACCCCTCATATGCGCAACTTACTGCTCTTTACTATCTCTCTCCCGCTAGTTTGCTTAAAACTTTTTTCTTTACAGGAGAAGGTTGGGCATATATGGGACATATTAAAGAAAGTGGAGCCAAAAATCTCCTAAATCATTATAAAAAAGATATTATCGGAGTTTTGGGAATTACGGAAGATGCTTTTAACGAATCGATGTCGAAGAATTACCTAAATATTGTAGATCAGCTTAAGGGAAGTACTAATCCTCTTATAAAGAAATTTATTGGTAGGGTCGAGTCCCTCTCTAATGCCGCTGAGAAACTTGCATCGAGGGTGGATTTTTATAATCGTTACCTTTACGGGCCTTATAGTAAGATGGCATCAAATATAAACCAATGGATAATGTCGCGAGTAGGTCGTTTGTTGAAAGGTAGGATTCAAAGCGAGATGTGGAATAGTGCTGTTGATAAGTTTGTTGCCGGTGCAATCGGTCTTAAACAACTAATCTATTATGGAGTAGAAGCGGTTTTGCAGGCTGCTAATATCACCGTTAGTGGAGGAGCTTTGAGTATGTTGGTCGGATTTGTTTCTTACGTAGTTACTGAAGGCATTTATAAATTCGCACAGCCTATTCTTGAAGTTTTAGCAGGAATTTTCTCTATGTTTGGTATTTTACTCTTTGCCTTGATACTGTTTTTGGTAGGAGCCGCGAATGGAGCCTTCTCCAGGAAGTCAGATCCATATCGTGCATACTACCCTGGCTCTGCTATTGCCTGTACTACCTACAACCCCCATGCAGGCATGTACCCACCTCCTCCTGATGACGTTCCTAGTACAGGATACCCACCATCTGATTCAAGCTGTCCATTTACCTTCACTCCAGCTATCTGTACACAAGGAGATGGAGGAAACAGCTCTAGCTACCACCAACAAACAAAGGCAATTGACATTGGAACTAACTCTGTTCCCGTTAATGAAGATGTCTGGCACGCCCCAGCAGATGGAAAGATTACCAAATTCCAGGCTACCAACATATGTCAGGGAACTGGAAAGAACTATGGAGGATGGTTAGTCTTCCAAGATAACAGTGGAAATGTATATACACTATTACACGTAAAAGCCCTTGCCCCAGTTGGAGCTGTAAAGAAAGGAACTGCAGTCGCTATTACCCAAAGAGACCTCACTCCAGACGGATGGTGTTGGACTGGACCTCACTTCCACCTCCATGTAACATCAAATGGAAGTTATGTTGATTCTGAAGACTGGTATAGAAATAAATTGAAGTGCAGCTTCTCTGTATGTCCATAACAATTGTTGACAACATAAAAAGCATTATAAAAGAGAGACCCATTGTTGCCGTTATGGCTATTGCGGTAGTGGTTCTACTCCTCGTTCTCATTTACAATCTTTTCTTTCAAAGAGAGGAAGAAGAAAAGCCTCAAAACGGAAAATACCTAATTGAAACCCCTATGCAGTATGAGGGGAGTCATAGCGTTGTTATTCCAAAGCAAGTATATGAAGAGAAAACTTTTCCAGATCAGTTACCCATATTCCAGCTGGTAGATACGAACCATTCGTCAGATATTGATAGATTTCTAATTAAAATTGGGAAAACAGGTCTAACAAAGGATGTCGTAGGAGACTCTCTGTACTCTTGGATTGGAAGCGATAGTAAGTTGGAATACATCAAATTCCAGCAAAGTCTTTCATTTACCTTTAGCAACCCATTTACAATTTCTTTGCCTACTCAGTTCGTTGATGCTGATAGCGCTGAGAAATTTTTCTCACAGTTTATTAAAGAGTACTTTGGTCTCGAATATGAATATACAAATGCCAAAATCTCAACTGAAGGACAAAGGATTGTTTTACAGGTTAATAGAAAAGTTAATGATTACCCCATCTACCTTCAAAATCATTTCACCTATACCGATACTTTGACCGTAGACGCTGATGGAAATGTATACTCCGGATCTCTTACCTTGTTCGATTATAATTCTGCTGAGAAAGAAGATATTAAACTTGTGAAGGTCCCAAACCTTTCTCAATTAATGTCTAATCCATCATATCCAAAAGATCTATTTAAAGGATTTAGTGAAGATCTTCGAAAAATATTGAGCGAACCGGGGGTTGAACTTTTAGACGGAGCTGACCAGTTAATTGAACTTCCTGAACCTGTGTTTTCAGACGTGAAAAGCATTGAGCTTGTGTATTATTACTCAAGTGATGCATATAAACAACTTATTCCTATATACAGATTAGAAGCTGAAGGAGTTATTACCTATTTAGGCAAGAATGCTAGGATTCCAATAGTAATTTACGCTAATGCCCTTGATCCAGATAGAGTTTATATAGAAAGTGGAGAGTAATATGGTTAAAAGTATTCTAAATCTTTTTAGAGTAAAGCAGTGGGTAAAAAATCTTATGATCTACATCCCACTGTTCTTTTCCGGTAATCTTCTTGATTCTGCATCTTTTTATAAAACGACATATGCATTTATAGCATTATGTTTTCTTTCGTCTGCCGTCTATATATTTAATGATATCCTAGATAGAAAACGAGATTCTCTCCATCCAAAAAAGAAAACCAGACTTATAAGCTCAGGGAAAATCTCCGTATTCTCTGCCGTTATCTTGCTTCTATCAATTCTCTCTTTTGCATTTGTAATCTCATCTTTGTACGTTCAGTCCGAGTACTTTAATGCTTTTATGATCCTTTATGCTTCAATGATGCTATTTTATACGCTATTTTTTAAACACATAGGGATCGTAGATGCAATCGTTATTGCCCTAGGATTCGTTCTTCGAGTAGTTGCTGGAGCCGTGCTTTTGGAACTCTCCCTTTCCGCGATGCTAGTTGTTGCTATGATTGGCGCTGCTATATTAATATCCTTCGGTAAAAGAAAGGCTGAAATATCTTCAATGGGGTGGGAGTTGGCGATCAAACACAGACCTGCACTTATTGTTTATCCAAAAGGTGTGCTGGATATAATTATATCGACTGTCACATCCGTAACCTTTTTCGCATATATCATGTATTGCTATGGGTATAAAACCGAAGGCCTAATTACATTGCTCGAACCATATCTTCCTCCTCGTTTTCAGGACCCCCAGTGGTTACTACTTACAATTCCTGTGGCTTTCTACGTTCTCACCCGTTATTTAATCCTTATATATAAAGGAGAAAGCATTATCCCAGAGGATATATGGGTAAAAGATTCTTCTCTTAGATATGGACTAGTTCTATGGATATTATTAATGTTTCTCTTGATATATTTCGAACAGTTATCTAGAATGTTCTAGATGAAAAAACTGTCTCATTTTGTTTTCAAAATTTGTCTAACTGTTTTCTTTGTATTGGCACTGCCAACTTCCATGTATGCTGCTGAGTATAGTAGGGAACAATCAGGGATAGACACTTCGATTTCGGATCAAACAACAAGGCAATTTGCGCAACCGACCAAGATATATATGATTCAAATTACAACTCAAGAGTCCCTGCTACAAAAAGATTCTAGGGCGTGGTTTAAAACCCTTTACTACTACTTTATCACCCGCCTTGGATACGTAGATCTCCCATTTACCTACGTTGTTGACCGAGATGGAAATGTATATAAGGGTAGGGATGGAGGTCCTAACGTGTCTCCTGAAATCTCAGGTTCCCAAGGAGCTGTTGTCGTAGGATATCTCTCAAACCCAACCGATATCACAGTTCCAGCCGGTGATGCAATTAAAAAACTCGTAACGGATCTCTCATATACATATGGAATAGAAGGGAAAGAATTACAGACCGTGACAATGAAGATGATTAAAGAAGATGGGAAGTCTACTAAATCCGTTTTCACTCCTGTAAATAATCTTTTTGCGCTAAATATCGCTACAGTTATTGAAAATGTGAAGTTCTCGGACAAAGAGCATATTGATTATAAAGCAGAAATAGCCCTTGTAAACTATGAAAAAACCGTTAAATCAGGGGAGAAGTTAAAGGTAACTGTGGGTATAAAGAATAATAATGATTTTCCATGGTTTACAGATAAAGATTATATATATGTTTCTACTAAGGGATCTAAGAATAGCAAGTTTGCAATAAACGGTGTTTGGGATAGCTTCAGCAAGCCTGTAAGCATATCGAAGCGCACTGTTCAGCCAGGAGAGACCGTTAATGTCGAGTTTGAACTCCAAGCACTACTACTCCCTGGAAAACAGAGTGAGTCATACTATATCTTAAGATCCCCATCTACGGTATTTTCAAATACTGAATTCAAGATTGAGTTTGAGATTCTCAAGGGTAGTGCGAAATTGGTTCAGGTGACCAACACTCCAGGGGGAGTTCTAAACGTTCGAGAATGTCCATCTGGTAACTGTAAATCCCTTACCCAGTTGGAAGAAGGGCAAGTTGTTGTTATGATAGAGAAGAGCTCGGCAGGTTGGTATAAGGTTAGGTATTCAGAAAGTAAAACTGGTTGGGTATATGGTCCGTATATAAAAGAATTGTAAGACTTCATGTCAAAGGATTTAATCCTAGAAAATTTAAACCCTCCCCAGAGGGAAGCAGTTATGCATACTGATGGCCCATTGCTTGTTTTTGCAGGTGCTGGGTCTGGTAAAACTAAGGCTATAACTAGCCGTATCGCCTATTTGATCACTCAGCATGGTGTTGATCCCTCTTCAATCTTGGCTGTTACCTTCACAAAGAAGGCCTCAGAAGAGATGAGAGAGAGGGTTGAAAAGCTTCTTCATCAAGTTGGTGCAGGAGGAGATGATCTCCCTACGGTTGGCACTTTTCATTCTTTAGGTGCAATGATATTAAGGCAGGAAGCTGCTACCCTCGGCTTTACTAAGGGGTTCTCGATATATGATTCTGATGATAGTGAGAACCTTATTAAAGAAATTCTCCTTTCGATGAATCTTGATATTAAACAGATTAAGCCTCAAGCCATTTCATGGCTCATTAGTGCCGCCAAAAACGAGATTATTTCCCCTGAAAACTTTACATATCATTACTCCGGGTATATTGAGGATATTGCTGCCGAGGTATATGCCAAATATCAAAAGCAGTTGCAGGATCAGAATTCGGTTGATTTTGGAGATCTTATCTACCTGCCTGCAAAACTTCTTCTCGAAAACCAGGAAATTCTAAAAAAGTATCAGGATATGTATAAGTACCTGCTAATTGATGAGTACCAAGATACCAATAAAGCTCAGTACACCCTCTCTAAACTTTTGGCTGAAAAACATAGGAATATCTGTGTAGTAGGGGATGATGACCAGGGTATCTACGGATGGAGAGGAGCTGATATTCAGAACATCCTTTCCTTTGAAAAAGATTTTCCGGAAGTTAAGGTTGTAAAGCTTGAACAGAACTACCGATCTGTTGCCAACGTAATACACGCAGCTGTATCAGTGATTGGGCAGAATACATCAAGAGCTGAGAAAACCCTTTGGACTGATAAAGAGGATGGAGATAAAATTACCATATATCAAGCGAGAGATCCTGAAGATGAAGCTCAATACGTTGTTGATGAGCTTATTACATTTAGAAACTCAGGTAGAAGTTTTGGTGAAGCAGCTATTTTGTACCGTACTAACTTCCAATCTCGATCTATAGAAGAAGCTCTCTTGCGTAGAGGCATATCTTATAAATTAGTGGGCGGATTTCGCTTCTACGAGAGAAAAGAGGTAAAGGATATTATTAGCTATCTGCGTTTTATACACAATATTAAGGATGATCTTAGTCTTTCCAGGGTGTTAAACATTCCTCCGCGTAAGGTAGGTCCTAAGAGTGTTGCGGATATCTATAGAGTTGCTAGAGAGGTACAGGCTTCCGTGGGAGAAACTTTAGTTGCTTCTTACATTGTTGCTCACGATATTCCTAACGCAGGTATTGTTGATGATAGTCTTTTGGAAAAGGTTAAAGGGGTAGGCGATGCTCTTAGTAAATTTAGAGGCCTCTCTGATACTTTCGGTGAGATATATGTTTCCTGCAAGGATAAGAATGCTCTGGAGGCGATATCAGAAATAATGGAAATAATCAGATACGAGTCTTTTATTGATGATGGAAGCGAAGCCGCAGAGTCTCGGCTTGAAAACCTGACGGAGTTAAAAAATGTAGCGGCTAGTTATGTCGCTAAGTCCGCGGATAACTCCATTGCTCTCTTTCTTCAAGAAATAACTTTGATTGAGCAGGAACAAGATAAAAAGGGGAGAGAAGGAGGAGAAAGCGTCACCCTTATGACAATGCACTCTTCCAAAGGTTTAGAATTCCCTGCCGTATTTATTATTGGTATGGAAGAAGGGATTTTCCCTCATTCCCGATCCTTCACTGATGCTAGCGGTTTAGAAGAGGAAAGACGGTTATGTTATGTAGGAATTACGAGAGCAAGAGAGAAACTCTGGCTTACTTTCTCTGAAGGAAGGACGCAAATGGGTGGATACTCTTCACAAATTCCATCGCGCTTCTTGGCTGAGATACCTCAGGACCTATGTGAATACTACAGCTGGAATGCGTAATGTTTATTCTATCTTGAAAGGTATTTAGCGTTACATGCTGGCCAGTGCCATGCCCTATTTCCTGGGGTATCATACATCTTTGATACTATCTCAATCTGTTCTGTCCCATCCCAGATGTTCGTCCCCCCGTATGCAGTATAAGTCTTCTTATTAAACTGGTATAGACCTAGGTATACATTGCGGGTATTTTGACCGGAATCACACCAGGTCTCGCATCTCATTATGAATTTCATCCAGTCGTTTTTCTGTTTGAAAAGAGTTGGGTCTACGTATCTATCTATTACCGCATCCCAGTATCCACAACTTTGTATTGTTACTGGCTTTGTTCCAATAAGCACAATCTTATCGATTGCTTTCTTGGTTACCTCTGACTTTACAACACTGGACTTAAAAGCTACTCCATCACGGTAAATTACTTTGATAGTTTTTACGAGTAGTCCGTTAGATCCTTCTTGATCTATTTTAACAGTTCCCGTGTTTAGCTCCTCGGTTTTCTTCTCTACCAGAGTGAAAGGGATAATCTCCTCTCTGTTTTTATACTCCACATCAACTTTGATTACTTGGATTACTCTTTTTTCTGTTATTACTTCTTCTATATCAGGGATGGTCAAGTCATCTTCATCTAGGGATATTTTCATCTCTGAAAGCACCTCTCCAACCGTTCTGCCATATACTAACGCCTTAAAAGTTCCTGCTTTAGAAGTTACTGCTACCACCTTAGGCGCAAATATCGACCTGTTTTTTTTAGGAAGTGTTGAAGTGTCGATACTTAAAGCCGATGACTTATCATTTCTTGTTTCTCCTGCATAAGCATATGAAGCGCCAAATTCAAGTCCAGTTACAATCAGGACTGCAACAGTTAATACCAAAAGCGTAAATGTGAAGAGGTAGGTTTTGAGTCGAGCACTTCCGTTTACACGGATTGACCGGTCCATTTGTTTACTTAAAAATGTTATTCCTGTGGGATTAGTTGAGATGTGGTATCCACAAGACAAAAAATTGTAACAGATATTTGACAATAATGCACACCTAAACTAACATGAAATTAATGAAAAAATCATTTAAATATATTGCAATATTTCTTGTTTTTGTAACTATAACTCTCTCAGTTCTATACCTTTTAAGGTCAAATATCACCCAGCAGGAGAAATCTGAGTATGCGACATTGATTGAAGAGGGAGATAAGGCGCTGGATCGAAAAGAGTACGGAAAGGCTATTACTACATATTCAAAAGCTGCTGAGGTGATTCCTCAAAACTTGGATGCGTATGAAAAGATTGTTGATACTTTATCCTTAAAAGGTAGGTTTGATGATGCTAAGAGCGTGGTAGAGCAATCTGGTAAAGTTCTTAATGCTTCAAAAAAGAGTTCCTTGTACTCCAGACTCGCATCCCATTACTACGAAGCAGAGATTTATAATAAGGCTGAAGAGTTTTACCTTGACGCTAACAATCTAAAAGCTTCAGACTCTATAGAATTGAACCTTGCAAAGGTATATCTAAAGCTGAATGATATTAGTAAAAGCAAAAAATACCTGGAAAAGGTGAGCAAGGACGCTTCAGGCTCAGTAGGTTTAGATGCTGATCTCTTGCGCGCCTATAATGCTAAGGCCGATGTCACGGCTGCAAAACAGTTTTTTGATAAGTGGGATTTAGCTTTGGAGGATGATAAAACCTTAGCGTCAAAAGCTACTGCTTATCAGAAGGCTTTAGGTTCTGTTACAAATGATGATCTATATAGTAGAGCGATCCTTTCTAGGGAGATTATAAATGCAGGGTATCCTGTCCTTGCAATTGATCTTTTGGAATCTGAAGTTGAAAAAATGAAAGACTATCCCGATGGTATGTACTTCCTCGCTCGTGCCTATTATGACTCAGGTAAATACTCTTCTGCATTAGATATCTTAAACAAATCCTTGGGTTTTGATACCTACTCAGGAGAGATATATCTTATGGTTGCTAGGATAAATATCATAAATGGAGATATTAACTCTGCGTTCGAAGCTTACGATAAGGCAGTTGTTTTTGCTTCTGAGGAGATAAAGGGTGAATTTTACAAAGAGTATATTGAAATTTTGATTGCGGAAAAGTCGTATAGTGAGGCGAAGTCTAATCTGGATAAGGTAATTAAGGGTAAAGTTACTGATACAATATGGCCATACACACTCTATTTGGAAATGTATTACGATCAGAAAAATTACGATGAAATGGCCTCCGTCCTATCTACTCTTGCTAAGCTATCGAACCTAACTGATCAAGAAAAAATGGAATATTTGAGATGGCAGATTGTATACAGCATTGAAAACGACAAGTTGGCATCCGCAAAAGAACTTTTAACGACGCTAAGATCCTTAGATCGTTACAACCCGTATTACTATCTTCTTTCTGGTCGAATAAACTTGATTGAAGGTAATAATGATAAGGCTAAAGAGGAACTTGAGCTTGCTCTTAATTATGATTTGGAGGGGAGTGTGACTGAAAGTGCAAAGAAACTGCTTGGAAGAATAGAATAACCTCTTCCTTTTCTTGTTGCCCTTTGTTATAATCCCACCGGAAGTATAAATTCCCCCAGTTGTACTGGAAGATAAAATTTTAATCAATCTATATGGGTGTTCAAACGTACGATGTTAAGTTCGACCTCGATAAAATAAGAAATATTGGTATTATCGCGCACATTGACGCTGGTAAAACTACTACTACAGAGAGGTTGCTATTTTTCACCGGACAGAAGCATAAGATTGGAGAGGTACATGAGGGAGCTGCAACTACAGATTTCATGGAGCAGGAGCAGGAAAGAGGAATTACTATTATGTCTGCTGCTGTTACGTGTTTCTGGAAACTTAATGGAGTCGATTACCGAATCAACATCATTGATACCCCAGGTCACGTAGATTTCACCGCAGAAGTAGAGAGATCTCTTAGAGTCCTTGACGGAGCTGTTGTTATATTCGATGGTAAGATGGGTGTTGAGCCTCAGTCTGAGACAGTATGGAGACAGGCAAACAAGTACCATGTACCAAGAATCTGTTTTGTAAACAAATTAAACCTATTAGGTGGAGATTTCGATATGAGTCTTGCTTCAATCAAGGAAAGATTGAGTCCAAGAGCTGTTCCTCTAGTTGTTCCAATTGGAAAAGAGACTCAGCTTAGAGGTTTTGTAGATTTGATTGATATGAAGGCTTATATGTATGATTCCGTTGAGTCAATGGAGCTTAAGGAAGCACCTATTCCAGATGACTTGAAGGATAAGGTTAATAAGCTAAGAGAGGAGTTAGTTGAGAAACTTGTTGAGCAAGATGATGTATTAATGGAGAAGTACTTCGCAGGAGAAGAGCTCTCTGTTGATCAACTCCGAATGGCTCTTCGAAAGGGTACTCTATCCGGCCAGTTATTCCCAGTACTCGGAGGAGACTCCCGAACCGTTATTACTCGAAAATTGCTTGACTATATTACAATATGTCTTCCAAGTCCTAAGGATTTACCTCCTGTTAAAGGTGTTCATCCAAAGACTGGCGAAGAAATTGAAAGAAAACTTGATGATACGGATCCATTCTCATCATTGGTATTCAAGATTGTTTCTGACCCACATATCGGTACCTTGTCTTACTTCAGAGTGTACTCTGGAAAGATAGCTGCAGGATCCTATGTCTTTAACTCTACTAAGAATCTAAGAGAGAGAGTTGGAAGACTTGTTCTTATGCATGCTAAGGAGAGAGAAGAAGTTCAGATGCTTAGAGCGGGTGATATCGGGGCTATTGTTGGTTTGAAGGACTCTTTCACTGGAGATACTCTTTGTGAAGATTCTAATCCAATAATTTTGGAGCAGATCCAGTTTGCAGAGCCAGTTATCTCTCAGGCTATTGAGCCTGCAACCAAGTCAGACGAAGAGAAGATGGGTATGGCATTGGCAAGATTAGTTAAAGAAGATCCTACATTTAGAGTTCAGAGTAATCATGAGACAGGCCAAACTCTTATCTCAGGAATGGGTGAGTTACACCTTGAAATCATGGTTGACAGGTTGAAGAGGGAATATAATGTTATTGCTAATGTAGGAAAGCCACAGGTAGCATATAGAGAAACTGTAAAAGCCACTGCAGAAGCAGAGGGTAAGTATATTAAGCAGTCAGGAGGTAAAGGACAGTATGGTCACTGTTATCTCAGGGTTGAGCCAAATGAGCCTGGAAAAGGATTTGAGTTCATCAATGCTATCAAGGGTGGAGCTATTCCAAGGGAGTATATTCCTGCTGTTGAAAAGGGTGTTGTAGAAACTATGCAATCAGGAGTTGTTGCTGGTTATCCAGTTGTAGATATAAAAGTAACTCTTTATGATGGTTCGTACCATGATGTTGACTCATCTGAGGCGGCATTCAAGGTTGCTGGTTCAATGGCATTTAAGGATGCATGTAGAATGGCAAGTCCAATTCTCTTAGAGCCTATTATGGATGTTGAAGTTGCTGCACCTGATAAATTTGTTGGTGATGTAACCGGATCTTTGAGTAGTAAGAGAGGTCAGATTCAGAAGACTGAGGTAAAAGGAAATCTTCACCTTATCAATGCAAAAGTTCCATTGTCAGAGCTTTTCGGTTATACTACCGAGCTTAGATCTATTACTAGCGGTCGAGGAAGTGCAACTATGGAGCCTTCTAACTACGCTGAAGTACCAAGATCATTAGCTGAGGAGATTGCACTTGGAAGAGGGAAGGGAAATAGTTAAAAATATTGAAGAAAGTGCTTGAAACTGTCGTGAGTTTCTGTTAATATACCATGCAGTTTCAAATGGAGAGTTCTCCATACTATATTAAGGAACCAAATAATTTAAATTAATATTTATTTAAAAATGGCTAACGAGTTCATTAGGACAAAGCCTCACATGAACATTGGTACCCTTGGTCACGTGGACCACGGTAAGACCACTTTTGTTCGAGGTATTCTTAGAGCTTTTGCATCTGACGATGTAAAGGAGAAAATGATTGATAAGTTGGATAAAGATCCAAACTCAAGAGCAAAGAGTATTACAATTGCTGTTGCTCACGTAGAGTTTGAAACCGAAAGTAGACACTATGCATTGGTAGATTGCCCAGGTCACAGAGACTATATCAAGAACATGATTACTGGTGCGGCACAGATGGACGGTGCAATCTTGGTTGTATCTTCTACTGACGGTGCTATGCCTCAGACCAAGGAGCACTTGCTTCTTGCTAAGCAGGTTGGAGTTCCAAAGATTGTTGTTTTCATCAATACTTTCGGTGCTGCTGACGAGGAAATTCTCGAGCTTATTAAGTCTGATATTCAAGATCTTCTTAAGAAGTATGGATATGATGAGAATGCTCCTATTATTGTAGGTGATGCTCTTAAAGCTCAAGAAGGTGACGAAGCCGGACTTGCAGCTGCTAGAGAAGTAATGAAGGCAGTTGATGAGTATATTCCTGTTCCAGAGAGATCAGTTGATCAGCCATTCTTGATGCCTGTTGAGGATGTATTCTCAATTGAAGGTAGAGGAACAGTTGTAACTGGTAGAGTTGAGAGAGGAAAGCTTTCAGTTGGATCTGAAGTTGAAATCCTCGGAATGGGTAGAGATGCTCAGAAGACTGCTGTTACTGGAGTTGAAATGTTCAACAAGTCAATGCAGGAAGCTCTTGCAGGTGATAATGTTGGTCTTTTGCTCAGAGGTTTGAAGAGAGAAGATGTTGAAAGAGGTCAGGTAGTTGTTGCTCCTGGATCTGTTAAGACTCATACTGAATTCAAGGCAGAGGTTTATGTTCTTACCAAAGAGGAAGGTGGAAGACATACTCCATTTGTATCTGGATATAAGCCACAGTTCTATATCAGAACTGCTGATGTAACTGGTGAAGTTACCTTGGATAACGTAGAAATGGTGTCTCCTGGAGACAATACTCAGTTTAACGTTAAACTTATGGCTCCTGTTTCTATTGAAGTTGGGGTAAGGTTTGCTATCCGAGAGGGTGGTCAGACTGTAGGTCAGGGAATTGTTACTGAGATTATTAAGTAAGAATTGAAGTTAGGGAGAGGCACTCGCCTCTCCCTAATTATAGATAATTTAAATTAGCTCTTTATAAGATAATGGCAAGTGCAGCTGCAAAAATACGGGTAAAGTTAAGAGGGTATGACTCCATAGTTTTGGATAAATCCTCTCGCAGCATTATCGAAACCGCGATTAGTACTGGTGCAAAAGTTGCCGGTCCTATTCCTCTACCAACAAAAAGTAGAAAAGTTGCGGTAAATCGTTCGACATTCATTTACAAAAGCTCTGTAGAGCATTTCGAGATTAAAACGCATAAAAGAATCATTGATATAATTGAGCCTACTCCAAAGACAATAGATGCTTTACAGCATCTACAAATGCCTGCTGGAGTTGACATTGAGATACAATAAATATGAAAGCAATTATTGGAATAAAAAAAGGAATGACAAGAGTATTCAAGGGAGAGAAATCTGTTCCTGTTACTGTTGTCGATGTTTCAGGGTGTGTTGTTTCTTTGAAAGATAGTAATGGTGTTGAACTTGCCGTTGGAAAGAAAGTTAAAAGTAATAAAGCTCTTACTGGTAAGTATAAGACAATTGGTTTTGTTCCTATGTATAGAGAATACTTTCATGGATTGACCCAGGAAGCTGAAGTAGGAACAGAAGTAAAACCAGAAGTATTTACTCAGGGAGAAAAAGTTACTATTACAGGGATTACAAAGGGTAAAGGATTTGCAGGTGTTGTTAAGAGATATGGATTTGCTGGTGGACCTAGAACTCACGGTCAGTCCGACCGACAGAGAGCTCCAGGATCAATTGGTGCAGGTACTACACCAGGTAGAGTTTTGAAAGGTAAGAGAATGGCAGGACATTTAGGAACAAAGACTGTTACCTTGAATGATAGAGAAGTTGTTGATATTATTGACTCCTACATTTTGCTTTCTGGACCTGTTCCAGGAAACAATGGAGATAAGGTTGTAATTTATACTAAATAAGCATGGCTACTGAAAAAATAAAAAAGACAACTGAAAAGAAAGTTGCAAAGAGTACAAAGGTTGAAGCTCCAAAGGGTATGGATTTAAATCCAGCTATCTGGGATGTAAAACTTAACCCTGACTTAGTTGCTCAGGTTTTGTATGTTCAGCAATCAAATGCAAGGCAGGGTAATGCTCATGCTAAGAGTAGAGCTGATGTCTCTGGTGGTGGAAGAAAACCATGGAGGCAGAAAGGAACTGGTAGAGCAAGGCACGGATCTATCCGATCTCCATTGTGGAGAAAGGGTGGTGTTACCTTCGTTCCAAATAATAGAAATTGGTCAAAGAAGGTTAATAAGCAGATGGTTAAGAAAGCTATTTGCATGCTTCTTTCTGAAAGATTGAAATCTGGAAATCTTGAGTTTGTTAATGTCGAAACTAAAGGTACTAAGGAATTGAGAACAACATTGACCAATCAATTTGGAAAAGTTAGAGGTCTGGTTATTTCTAACAATACTGATGTAAAAATGTCATTATCAAACGTACAGAAAGTTGATTTTGCTGTTCCATCTGTATTCTCAGTCAGTAACCTTATAAAAGCAAAGAAAATTATCGTTGATAATGCAGTAGTTAATATAATTGAAGAGAGGCTTAGCAATGGAAAGTAATATCCTTCTACAACCAGTTGTTTCAGAAAAGAGCTATATTTTAGCTAATGCAGCTAATAAATATACTTTCTTTGTTGATGCCAAAGCTACTAAAGTTGATGTAAAGAACGCTGTAAGTAAAAAGTATAAAGTTACAGTAACTGATGTAAACATTGTTACAGTACCTGGAAAGTTGAAAACCGATTGGGTTCGAAGATTGCAGTTTAGAAAGAGCGATATGAAAAAGGCAATTGTTCAACTTAAAAAGGGAGATAAGATAGAAGAATTTTTAAACGTATAAACCATGGGAGTAAAAAGCTTTAAACCAAAAACTGCATCATTGAGAGGAACCAAATTAGCTGACAGATCAATGTTAGTTAAGGACGGCGGTCCAAAGTCTTTAACTCTTCCAAAGAAGAAGAGATCAGGAAGAAACTCTCAGGGAAAGATTACTATCCGACATCAGGGAGGTGGATTCAAGAGAAGAATAAGAATTGTTGATTTTAAAAGAGAGAAGTATGGAGTACCTGCTAAAGTTGAAGGTCTATACTTTGACCCTAATAGATCCGCTCATCTTGCTCTTTTGCAGTATGCAGACGGAGAAAAAAGATATATAATTGCGCCTAGAGGTTTGAAGGTTGGTGATAGCGTTGTTTCAGGTGAGAAAGAAGATATCCTAGTCGGAAATGCAATGAAGATTAAGAATATTCCTTCTGGTACAATGGTTAACTCCGTTGAGATTGAGCCTGGAAAGGGAGCTGTTTTTGGAAGGTCCGCAGGTAACGCAGTCACAGTTCAAGGAGTTGATCCATCAGGAAGATATGTTCAAATTAGTCTTCCATCTGGTGAAATCAGACTTGTACACGGTGACTGTATGGCAACTATCGGTGAGGTAGGTAACGAAGAGAATCTTAACGTCAAGCTTGGAAAAGCTGGACGAAGTAGAAATCTTGGAATTCGACCAACTGTTAGAGGTATGGTTATGCATCCTGCTCAGCACCCACACGGTGGTGGTGAAGGTAAAGGTACTATTGGTAAGGCCAAGGATAAATGGGGTAGAAGAATTGGAACTAGAACTAGAAATAGTAAGAGAACTGATAAGTTCATTATTAAGAGAAGAAGACCGGCTACAAGGCCGTTTGCTAAGAAATAATTTATTGTAAACAGATATGTCAAGATCACTTAAAAAAGGACCATATGTAGATGAGAAATTGATGAAGAAGGTTGCTAAGGCAATTGAGACCGGTTCTCGATCTCCAATTAAAACCTGGGCAAGAGCTTCTACAATTACCCCTGAGATGGTAGGTCTTACATTTGCTGTGCACAATGGAAAGAAACATGAAAACGTTTTGGTACAGGAATCAATGGTTGGACATAAACTAGGTGAATTCGTGCTGACAAGAACCTTCAGAGGTCATGCTAAGAAAGGTAAGCTCTCTAAGGTATATGGAAGCAGTGGAAGATTTGAAGAGTAATTTTTAAGAGACCAATATGGAACAGAAAGTAATTAGATCACAATCAAAGAATGTTCAGGTCAGCCCTCAGAAGATGAGATTGGTTGCCGACGTTGTAAGAGGATTGAACGTTGAGAAAGCTCTGGATGTATTGAAGTTTATGAATAAGAAAGGTGCTGCATTCCTTCGAAAAGTAGTTGCAACTGCAGCTGCTAACGCTAAGGATCTTCATGGAGTTGATGCAGGTAATCTTGAGATTTCCAAACTCACAATTGATGAGGGAGTGAAGTACAGAAGACCTAAATTTGCTTCAAGAGGAAGAGTATCGATGCTACATAAGAGGAGATCTAATATTAATTTAGAAGTTAAAGTTAAGTAATGGGAAATAAGATTGTACCTACATCAGTAAGATTGGGTGTAAATAAAACTTGGGGTGCAGTTTGGTTTGCAAAGAAGAAAGACTTCGGAAAGGTTTTGATGTCTGATATTCTTGTAAAAAAAGAACTTAAAAAAGTACTAAACCCAGCTGGCTTAGACAGTATTAATATATATAGAACTCCAGGTAATATTGAAATTGAGGTCCATGTCGCTAGACCAGGAGTCGCTATCGGAAGAGGTGGATCTGGAATTGATGATTTACAAAAGCACTTGAAAAAACTTACCAAATCAAATGTTGAAATTAAGATTAAAGAGGTTAAGAAGCCTGATATGTCTGCGAGAATAATTGCAAGGACGATTGCAGATGGAATTGAGAGAAGGCAGCCTTCAAAGTTGTTAATTGCAGCTGCAAAGGAGAAAGCTATGTTGGCAGGAGCTAAGGGTATTAAAATCCTCGTTTCTGGTCGTATTAACAATGCTTCTCAAGCTCGATCCCAGAAAGATGTAGATGGCCCAGTACCAACCCAGACATTGAAAGCAAATATTGACTATGCAGAAGAAACCGCCGCATCAGCAGATGCAGGTTTGTATGGTGTAAAAGTGTGGGTATACAAAGGAAAGGATAATTTAGATGAGAAGAATGCTTAAATATTATGATGCAACCTAAGCAAAGAAAATACAGGAAAGACTTTAGAGGAAAGATGGGTGGTATTGCCACTTCAAACAACGATTTGGCATTTGGTGAGTATGGTTTGAAATCTGTTGATAGAGGTTGGGTACATGCAAGAGAGATTGAAGCCGCAAGAAGAGCTATTACCGGTCATATTAAAAGAAAAGGAAAGGTTTGGATAAAGATTTTCCCACACAAACCATTTACTAAAAAGCCAAATAATACAAAGATGCTTGGTGGTAAGGGTGATATTGAGGGATATGTATCAGTAGTCGTACCAGGAACAATGTTGTTTGAATTAAGTGGTGTTGATGAGACTACAGCAAGAGAAGCTTTGAGATTAGCTGCACACAAGCTATCAGTACTAACTAAATTTGTTGTTAGCAGAAAGTAATGAGAGCAGATGATATTAGGAAAATGACAGTAGAGGAGATTAAGAAGGAAATTACCAGAGCTTACATGGAATTAAAGAATACTACTGAAGCTATAAAGACCGGAAAAGAGAAAAATGTAAATAAGAGCTTGAATATGAGAAGAAATATTGCTAGAATGCTCACTGTTTTACAACAGAAAACCAATAATTAATTAATTGAACTTTTTAATGGCTACTAAGAAAACAACAAAACCAGAAGTTAAGAGCTCAAACAGAAGAGTTATTGAGGCTAAAGTTGTAAGTAACAAAATGGAGAAAACCGTTAAGGTTGTGGTGGAAACAAAGACCATGCATCCTGTTTATAAGAAAGTTATGAACAAGAGAAAGGTATACTTTGCTCACACCGAAAAGCCTTTGAATGAAGGTGATATGGTTAAGATTAAAGAATCAAGACCATATTCTAAAAATGTAAAATGGGTAGTTGTTGAATAATGGTTCAGTTAAACAGTTTATTAAAAGTTGCAGATAATAGTGGAGCCAGAATGGTTAAGCTTATTGGAGTTCCAGGTTTCTCTAAGAGAAAGTGGGCAAGAATAGGTGATGTCATAACTGTTTCTGCTGTTGATACAGTCCCTAACTCTGATATTGAGGAGCATGCTGTATTAAAGGCAGTTGTAGTTAGAACAACCAAAGAGGTTAGAAGAAAAGATGGGTCTTACATTCGATTTGGAGATAATGCAGTTGTTATAATTGACTCCAAGAAAGCTCCTAAGGGAACTAGAATGTTTGGACCAATTGCAAGAGAGTTAAAAGAAAAAGGTTTTGATAAAATAATTTCTTTAGCACCAGAAGTACTATAATGAAAATCAGAAAGTCAGATACAGTTAAAATACTATACGGAAAAGATTCTGGAAAAACCGGTAAGGTTGTTTTAGTTGATCCTAAGAATAGTAAATTGGTAGTTGAAGGAGTCAACGTTTTTAAGAAGCATGTTAAAGGTGATGGTCAGACTAGAAAGTCAGAAATTGTTAATGTTATGAGGCCAGTTGCATCTTCTAAGGTAGCTCTTGTATGTCCACACTGTGGAAAACCAACTAGAGTAGTAATGACAAAAGAAGGTAATAACTTCGTGAGAACATGCAAGAAGTGCGGTAAAGGATTGGATGTTAAGGTTGCTAAAGTCGAAGAGAAAAAGGAAGAGACTAAATCTAAGAAAGTAAGTAAAAAGAAATAATTATGACAAGATTACAGGATTTATACAATAAAACATATAGAAACGAGCTCATGAAAGAGTTAGGTCTTGATAATGTTATGGCAGTGCCTACCATTACTAAGATTGTTATTAACTCTGGTGTTGGTGAGGCAGTAAACAATAGCAATGCTATTGAAGAGATGGCTGAAATTCTCGAAAGGATTTCAGGTCAGAAACCTGTTATTAACAAAGCTAAGAAAGCTATCTCTGCATTCAAAATTAGAGAAGGGTTGGAAATTGGTGTTTCTGTTACCCTTCGTGGTGCAAAAATGTGGCAGTTTTTTGATAAACTTGTTAACGTTGTATTCCCAAGAACCAAGGATTTCAGAGGTGTAAATCCAAACGCTTTTGATGGAGCTGGTAACTACTCAATTGGTATTACTGAGCATACTGTATTCCCTGAGATTGATCCTAATAAAGTTCAGAAAATTAGACCTTTACAATTAACAATTGTTACAAATACTAGAAGTAATGAATATGCGAGAGCATTATTAAATAAATTTGGTTTCCCATTTAAGAAGGATGGCAACAAGAGCTAAGGAAGTACAAGAGAAAAAGTTAAAGCAGAAGGCAAAGTTTTCCGCTAGGGTGTATAATAGATGCCAGAATTGTGGGAGAGCAAGAGCATATTTGAGACATTATGGAGTTTGTAGAATTTGTTTTAGGAAGCTAGCTAGCCATGGAGAAATTCCAGGCGTAAAGAAAGCTATTTGGTAATTTTATATTTAGAAAAATGAACGATACACTATCAGATCTATTGGCAAGATTACAAAACGGAATAATTGCAAAAAGAGATTACGTTACTGTTCCTGTTACCAAAATGGTTAAGGCAGTACTTGATATTTTGAAGAAGGAGGAGATGATTGTTGATTATACACAAGAAGATGGTGTTTATACTGTTGAGTTAAAGTATGATAATGGTGAACCTGTTGTTACTAAGTTTGTTAGAGTTAGCAAGCCTGGGTTAAGAAAGTATGTTTCTTCATACGAACTTAAGCCTGTTATGAACGGAAGAGGTATTAGTATTGTAAGTACCTCAAAGGGATTAATGTCAGGTGCTCTTGCTAAATCCAAGAAGCTTGGTGGTGAATTAATATGTGAAGTCTGGTAATAGAATGTCTAAAGTAGGATACAATCCAATTACAATTACAGAAGGAGTAACTGTTACCGTTGACGGAAAGAAGGTTACAGCTAAAGGTCCAAAAGGAGAACTTTCAGTAACCGTTCCTTATATGATTGATGTTGAAGTTAAAGATAATCAGATTCTCTTAACTAGAAAGAACGAAGAAAAACTTACAAAGTCTCTTCATGGAACAAACCGAGCTCTTGTTGCAAATATTGTAAAAGGAGTAAAGGATGGTTTCTCAAAGAAACTTGAGGTTATTGGTGTAGGTTATAGAGTTAGAATGGAGGGAACAACTCTTGTTATGAACCTTGGTTGGAATCACCCTGTGAAGGTTGCTTCCCCAGAGGGAATTACAATTGAAGCTCCAGACGAGAATACCATTATAGTTAGCGGAGCTGATAAGCAGAGGGTGGGTGAGGTAGCAGCGAGTATAAAAGAAATTAGAAAACCAGAACCATATAAAGGAAAAGGTATTAGGTACGAGGGAGAGTATGTTAAAAGAAAGAGTGCTAAAGCAGGAGTATCTTCTAAATAGTTAGACAATAAATATGATAAAGACAAAGAAAGAAAATAGAATAAGAAGAAAAATAAGAGTAAGAAAGAACGTGAGTGGTACTTCTGAGAAGCCAAGAATTTTTGTCTTCAAGAGCAATAGATACCTTCATGTAGGTGTTTCTGATGATACTACTGGCGTAGTACTAATGGGAGGAAGAGCTAAAAGAACTTCTAAGGAAGTTGAAGGTCTTGGTTCCAAACTCGCTGGACAGTTAGAGAAAAAGAAACTCTCTACTGCAGTATTTGATAGAAGTGGATATAAGTACCATGGGTTGATTGCGAAGTTTGTTGAAAGCTTAAGATCAAATGGAATTAAAATATAGTTTTAAATAGATGGAAAGAAGAAGCGAACCAAAAAATTATGAGAAGCGAGCAGTTGCAATAAGAAGAGTTGCAAAGGTTAACGCAGGTGGAAAGAGATTAAGATTCTCAGCAATGGTTGTTGCTGGAGACAGGAATGGATCTGTTGGAGTTGCTTTAGGAAGAGGAGTTGATACTAGAAGTGCAATGGAGAAGGCTGAGAAAAAGGCTGTTAAGACTATGAAGAAAATTGAGGTCATTGGTGATACTATTCCACATGAAATCAGAATGAAGTTCGGAGCAGCTCAGGTTATTCTTAGACCTGCTAAACCAGGTACTGGAATCATTGCTGGCTCTGCATCAAGAATTGTTTTGGAGATGGCAGGTATTCAAAATGTGTACTGCAAGCAGTTAGGTTCAAATGATATTATTGCTAATACATACTGTACTTACGAAGCCCTCCTTGGATTGAGAAAGGCTAGAGTATTGAAGAAGATGAGAATCATGCAGGATAGAATTGGACTTAAGGAGAAGATGGATGCCGAAAGAAAAGCTAAAGAAGCAAAATTAAGAAAAGCAAAGAAAACAGATAATATAAATAAGGGAAAGCATGCAACTAGAAAGTTTACCACAAAGAAAAAATAGAAAACACGCTTCTAAGAGATTAGGACGAGGATATGGATCTGGAGTAGGTGGGCACACTGTAGGTAGAGGTACTAAAGGTCAGAAATCTAGATCTGGACATAAATCTACAGTATTCTTTGAAGGGGGAAACAGACCATTCTTTAGCAGAATTCCTAAGTTCAAGGGATTTAAGAGTAGGGCTGAAAAGTATCATCCAGTGAATCTTGTGTCAATTGAAGATGAGTATAAAGCAGGTGAAACTGTAAATATTGAGACTCTCAAAGAGAAGAAACTTGCTAAAAAGAGAACTAAACTTGTTAAAGTTCTTGGAGTTGGTGAAATTACCAAGAAGCTTACATTTGAAGGACTTAGTATTTCTGAGACTGCCAAGGCAAAGATTGAAAAAGCAGGCGGTACTATAAAGTAAACACGCAATGTTTAAAAATATATTCAATAACATTAGCCTCTATCTGAGGACTGAAGAAATAAGAAATAGAATATTTTTCTCCATATTGATTCTTGTTGTCTTTAGAGTGTTGGCATCTATACCTGTAGTAGGTATCCCTGCTGATGCTATATCCCAACTTTTTTCAGGAAGTAACTTTGGGGATCTCCTTTCTACCATATCTGGTGGTGTCTTAGAAACTGCTTCTATTGCCGCAATCGGTTTAACGCCGTATATTAATGCTTCCATCACACTTCAGCTTCTCACTCCTGTTATTCCGAAACTCGCGGAGTTAAAGAAAGAGGGTTCTAACGGAAGGAGAACTATAAGTATGTATACAAGATTACTAACAGTTCCTCTCGCAATCCTTCAATCATTTATCATCTACTCTACCCTAAGAGGGTTCGGTTTGATGGATGTTCTCCAGCCCCTTGAACTTGTTGCGATGTCAGCTACCCTAACTACTGGATCTATCGTTATAATGTGGTTAGGAGAGCTTGTTTCTGAAAGCGGACTTGTCTCCGGTGGGAGCTCATACCTAATATTCCTTGGCATCCTTGCCGGTATCCCTGGATCTCTAACCAGTAACTTCCAATTTATGGATCCAACCCAGAAGGTTGTATTTATACTATTGAACATTATTCTAATCGCAGTCGTTGTACTTATTACTGAAGCTGAACGCAGGGTTAAGGTTCAGTATTCAAGGAGAGTTAGAGAGGGAGGAGCTATGGATAGTTACATTCCTCTTAAGCTTACTCAGTCAGGAGTTATGCCTGTTATCTTTGCTATATCACTGATGTCCTTTCCGGATTTGATTGCTAGGTTCTTAATAAGTAGGGATATAAATGATACCGTGAACCTCTGGTCAAATAACACAATTCAATTTCTAGCAGATCCATATGTTCAGAATATTGGTACTTTCATATTCATAATTCTATTCTCGTTCTTCTATGTGACAGTTGTATTTAATACAGATGAAATCGCAGAAAATCTTCAGAAGAACGGAGGATTTATACAGGGTATAAGGCCAGGAAAGTCCACGTCTAAGTACCTTAGGAATCTCTCTTTCAAATTAACAGCTGTTGGAGCTGGAATCCTTGCAATCATGTCTATTCTTCCTAATATTCTGCTTGCAATCGGTGTTGTAAATCAGTCACTGATTACAGGGACAGGCCTTTTGATTATTGTAGGTGTAGTACTTGATATCCGCCGTAAAATTAAATCTATGGCTGTTGTTAAAGATTACGGTAGATATATCTAAAACTTTTGTCACTATATAACTTAAAGTGGTACAAGGTTATGAAGACTTATCTATTTCACGGTCAGATAGGGGCGGGTAAGGATACCCAGGTAGAAATGCTCTTAAAAAAGTTTGATGTAGAAAGAGTCTCAACAGGAGAGATGTTTCGTAAAATGACAGAGGAAGGTGATCAAGAGGCTGCAGATCTGTTTAATAATAAAGTAAAACACGGAATCTGGCCATCCCCAGAAGAAACCTTTAGTCTTGTTAAAAGGTGGTTGAAGAGGTTTGATTCGAGTAAGGATTGGGTTCTACTCTCTGTCGCTAGATATGCAGAACAGATTCCTTTTCTTGATGAAGCGCTTAAAGAATATGGAAGAAGCTTGGATAAAGCAGTCCATTTTACAATCCCTGAAGAGGTTGCCTTAGATCGGCTTGCAGGTCGTCAGATATGTCCGAACTGTCAGGCAACGTACCATCCTAAATACAAGCCTGAAAAAGTCAAAGGGGTTTGTGACTTGTGCGGAAGCAAGCTGGAAGTAAGAAAAGATGATACTCCTGAGGGCGTAAAGATGAGGTTTGAACAGTATTCTAAATCAGTTCAGCCATGGCTTGATGCATATAAACAAAGGGGTATTTTAATCGAAATAGATGCGACACCTTCTATTGAGGATATACATAACGAAGTAATTAAAAATTTAGAATTTACTAATGTACGATAAAGTTAAGATAAAAAGAATGCAGGTTGCTGGAGATATTCTTTCAGCTATTCTAAAAGAGTTGCAGGAAGCTGCGGTGGTCGGAACTAACCTTCTGGAATTGGAATATCTCGCTAATGAGCTGTGTTCAAATTATAAAGTAAAACCTGCCTTCAAAGGGTATGAAGGATATCCAGCGGCTTTATGTCTTGGTGTAAACGATGTCGTTAATCATGGAATTCCGTATGATTATGAACTTGAGGATGGTGATATTATAGGCATTGATATGGGGATTAAGTATCAGAATGTATATTCTGATTGTGCCTACACGGTCATGGTTGGAAACGTATCCGAGGAGACTAAAAAGTTCGTAGAGACAACTAAACAAGCTGTTATGAATGCAATTAAATTTGCAAAACCAGGTAATACCGTAGGAGACTTAGGGTATGCAATGCAATCAACCGTAGAGGCTCAAGGATATTCTGTTGTAAAAGAGATGGTAGGTCATGGTATTGGCTACGAGTTGCACGAAGATCCTTATATCCCAGGATATGGGGAAAAAGGAGAGGGTGAAGTGCTTGAAAAAGGTCAGACTATTGCTATTGAAGCTATTATTAATCAAGGCAGTCCTAAAATCTTAATTTCTAAGGAAGATGGGTGGACAAGCTTCACTAAAGATGGTATGCTTTCAGCACTATTTGAACACACTGTGGTTGTAGACGATAGTCCCAAGGTTTTAACCAAATGGTAATTGCATAGAAGATTACTCTTTGATATAATCCGAAGGATTTATCTTATTCTTATAGTGAGACTTTATGTCAAACAAAGACAGGAATGTTATTGAACTAAGCGGTGTGGTTAAAGAGTGTTTACCTGATACGAAATTTGTAGTAGAGGTAGATGTAAACGGTCAGAAGCATGATATTGTAGGATATCTGTCTGGTAAGATGAGGATGCATTATATTAGGATTCTCGAAGGAGACAAGGTAAAGATTGAAATAACTCCTTACGACCCTAAACAAGGTAGAATAATATATAGAGATAAATAAAAATGAAGGTTCAGGCTTCGGTTAAAAAAAGATGTGCAGATTGTTATGTAGCAAAGCGAAAGGGTCGTGTTTACGTTTACTGCAAAAAGAATGCTAATCATAAGCAGAGACAAGGTTAATTTTGATATATTTTTGAATGGCAAGAGTCGCAGGAATTGAAATACCAGATAATAAGAGAGTATGGGTTTCCCTTACTAATATCTATGGTATTGGGCCTATTACCGCTAAAAAGGTAATCGGTGTCCTTAACATTAAAGATACTGTTATGCTAGGCGATCTTAGCACAGCGCAACTTGATGTTCTTCGAAAGTATGTTGAAGAGAATTTTACTGTAGAGGGAGAGTTGAAGCAGAGGATATTTAGAGATATTAAAAGATTGAAAGATATTAGAAGTTATAGAGGAGTTAGACATAAGCTTGGCTTGCCAGTAAGAGGTCAGAGAACTAGACATAACGCACATACTCGAAAGGGTAGGTCTCAGCCTGTTGGTGGTTTGAAGCATAAACTTGAAAAGACTTAACGTAATATTATAAAAAATGGCTAACACAAAAGTTAAAAAAACTACTAAGAAGAATGTTGCAACAGGGTATGTAAGTATCCAGTCTACTTTCAACAATACTATTATCTCAATCTGTGATGAAAATGGAGAGTTGTTAGTTCAGGGTTCACCTGCAGTTGTCGGATTTAAAGGATCCAAGAGAAGTACCGCTTTTGCAGCAACTAAAGCTGCTATGCACGCTGGAGAGATTGCTGTTAAAAAGTATGGTCTTAAAGAGGTTAAAGTTGTAATTAAAGGTCCAGGAGCAGGTAGAAACGCTGCTGTTAAGGGACTCGACTCAGTTGGAATTAAAGTTACTCAGTTAATAGATAAAACACCTTTGCCTCACAATGGTTGTAGGCCAAGAAAATTACCTAGAAAATAACATTTATTAAATAATTATGGGAAGATATACAGGAGCAAAAGAGAAATTAAGTAGACGAGAGGGAATTAACCTCTTTTTGAAAGGTGCTAGATCATACTCACAGAAAGCAGGTGTTGTAAGAAAACCATATGCTCCTGGTCAGCACGGTAATGCTAAGAAAACAAGATTATCTAACTACGGAATTCAGTTAAGAGAGAAGCAGAAGGTTAAGAGAATGTATGGAGTTCGAGAGAGACAGTTCAAGAATATGGTTAATGAAGCAACTAGAATTGCAAGAGTAAGAAATACAGATAGAGGTCTTGAACTATTGAAGCTTCTTGAAATGAGATTGGATAATGTTGTTTACATGCTAGGTTTTGCTCCTTCAAAGAATGCCGCAAGACAGTATGTTACTCACAAGCATGTTATGGTAAATGGAAAGGTATTAAATATCCCATCCTACACAGTTAATGTAGAAGATGTTATCGAGTTGAAGAATACAAAGCTTGCTCCTGAGCAGGTACTAGTAAAGGTTCCAATGTGGTTGGAAACTGATAAGAATAAAGGAAAGGTTGTAAAGGAGCCAGTAAGGGAAGATATTGACGAAGGAATTAAAGAGAACTTAATAATTGAGTTCTACTCTAGATAAATTTTATAACTATAACGAAATGCTTAGCTTTGAAGATATTGCCGTAAAAGTTGTCGCAGAGGAAGGAAATTCCGGTCAGTATGAAATAACTCCTTTGCCAAAAGGATATGGACATACATTAGTAAACTCATTGAGAAGAATTCTTCTTTCCAGTCTTGCTGGTAGCGCTATTACAAGCGTAAGAATTAAGGGAGTTGAACATGAGTACTCCGCTCTTGAGGGAGTAAAAGAGGATGTTGTTGAGATTATCTTGAACTTGAAGCAGATTAAGTTCAATGTATCAGCTGATGAACCACAGATTTGTAAGTTAGAAGTTAAGGGTAAGGGTGTTGTTACAGCTAAGGACTTAAAGCTTCCAGCAGGAGTTGAAGTTTCCAGTCAGAACGTAGAGATTGCTACCATTACTGATGAGAAAGCTTCCTTGGTTATGGAGATTGTTGTAGAAAGAGGAGTTGGTTATAAAGAAGCTAACGATGACGTTAGATCTGAAGTTGGAAGAATTCCTGTTGATGCAGACTTCTCCCCAATCGTAAATGTAAAGTTTGAAGTTACTGATGCTCGAAAAGGTCAGATTACTAACTTGGATGCAGTAAAGATTGCTATTGAAACTGATGGAAGCATTGCTCCAAAGCAGGCTTTACTAGAGAGTGCAAAGATTTTACAAGACTTCGCAGGTAAGGTAATGGTTGCTCTTGGAGTATCAAAGAAGGAAGTTGAGCAGAGAGCTGAAGAAACAAGTGCTATTCCAGAAGTTGTAGATACAGTAGCAGCAGTTGAAGATGAAGTAAGTGGATGGAAAGTTGAAGATCTCCCTATTTCAAAGAGATCTAAGTCAGGACTATTAGCAGGAGGATTCCAAACAGTTGGAGATCTCTCAAATGCTAAGGTTGCTGATCTGCTAGAATTGCCAGGATTTGGTAATAAGTCTCTCAACGAGGTTGTAGAGCTTATGAAGCAGTACGGAATTGATATTAAAGCTGAGTAATAATTATGTTTAAGAGACAAGGATTTAAAAAATTAGGAAAGAAGGCTTCTCACAGAAATGCTATGAGTAAGAATCTTTTGAGATCAATCTTCCAGAGTGGTTATGTTACTACCACTACTCCAAAGGCAAAGATGCTTAAGGGAGAGGTTGAGAGCTTGATAAGCCGAGTGAAGAAAGCTGATAAAGGATTAAACCTTTATAAGTATCTTGAAACCGTAATGGGAAATAGAAAACTTTCAGAAGCAGTTATTAACTATGTAGAAGGAAATGGGATTGTTAAACTTGTTAAGGTCGGATATAGAGCTGGAGACAATGCACAGAAGAGTAAAGTTGAACTAGTTGGTTTTAAAGTAGAGAAAAAAGAAGCTAAGAGTGCAAAAACTGAAGCTAAGAAAGTTGTCGCAGAACCTAAAAAAGTTGAGAGAAGAGGATTAAAGAATGTTTTGGGAGGAAATAAGTCAGTAAGTAAGAACGTTGCTGTTAAAAAAGAGAGATCTAGAACTAGATCAGGTATTTAATTGTTATTGTAAAACGCCGTGCAGAAGACTAAGTGGACAAAAAGTGAAGATATTAAAAGAGAGTGGTATGTTGTTGATGCTAAGGACCAGATTTTGGGAAGAGTTGCATCAAAAGTAGCTTCTTTGCTTATTGGTAAAGGAAAAGTTAATCAGGTTCCAAATATGGATTGTGGAGATCATGTTATTGTTATCAATAGTAAGGATATAAAAATGACCCGAAACAAAGAGGTAAAGAAGATGTACTATAGTCACACTGGCTTTCCAGGTGGATTTAAGGAGATTCGCTTTGATAAGCTACTTGATAAGGATCCAAAAGCTCCTATCAGAATGGCTGTTGAAAAGATGCTCCCAAAGAACAAACTTAGGCCTCTTATGTTAAAGAGACTTTATGTCTTTGCAGATGATAAACATAATCATAATGCACAG
Organism: Candidatus Dojkabacteria bacterium UBA2022; assembly: GCA_002335495.1. Classification (GTDB taxonomy): domain Bacteria; phylum Patescibacteriota; class Dojkabacteria; order SC72; family SC72; genus UBA2022. Next base: position 46,800 of record DDBW01000020.1, read on the forward strand.
GCACCTAAAACTATTAATTTGTAAATTAGAACGCAGTGAGTAAGATCGAATACTTTGAAGGAATTGGAAGAAGAAAAACATCTATAGCTAGAGTTAGAGTTCAAAGTGGTAAGGCCGTTTCTACAATTAATGGTATTCCTTATAACGAGTATTTTAAAGTTGAAGCAAATTCTAAGGCTGTATTAAAGCCAATCAGCACAGTCGGGCTTGATGATAAAGTGTATTTCACAGCTAAGGTAGCTGGAGGTGGAATTACTGGTCAGGTAGAGGCTATTCAGCTTGGAGTTGGTCGTGCTTTATACGAAATGTCATCTGATATGAAATCTCCTCTCAGAAAAGCTGGGTTTGTAACAAGAGATCCAAGAATGGTTGAGAGAAAGAAATATAACCAGAGAAAAGCAAGAAAGAAACCACAGTTCTCAAAGAGATAGTTTGGTTCTCTATTCGTTATTGCAGTTTTCATAAATTAATCGCATAATAGGGTAAGTAAATTTACTGCCTTTATTTATGCTTAAGAATTTTAGTGTACCTAAGAATTTCGGTTTTGTTATAACCGTCGTTTCATTAGGTCTAGTTCTAATCTCCCTTCTTATCTTCCTATATAACTCCTTCTTTGCAACTCCAAATGATGAGAGGGTTGTTGGATCTAATTCAGGTTCTGTCGATTATGATATGGGTGAGGAAGTTATAGCGCCGGACAAAGGTGGTTACTACCCACCGGTAGATGGAGGTGGTAGTGCGGATAGCGAAGATGAGCAAAAGCTAATCAAAACAGGATCCTTTGATATATTGGTCGATGATTTTGATGAGGTATTAGGTAATGTTAAACAGAGTGCTAAGCAGTTAGGCGGCTTGGTTGTTTCTACAAACGACTCAGGAGTTGGTGAGGATAGATCTGTAATGATTACTATTAAGGTTCCTGCTACAGCCTTTGATACCTTTGTTGAGAAAGTAAAGGGATACGCCTCTGTTGTGAACTCATATACTGAAGATACTACTGATGTAACCAAAACCTATCAGGATTTGGAAGCAAGATTGAAGAATGAAAAGGCTTTGGAGAGTAAGCTAGTTGAAATATTAGGTAAGGCTACCAAAGTATCGGAAATTCTCGAAGTGCAAAGAGAGCTATCTCAAGTCCAGCAGAATGTTGAAGTTATGGAATCTCAGTTGAAGTACTATAATTCTCAAATTGAGATGTCCTCCGTTACGATCTCAATGGAGTTAAGCTCCGAATCTCTTGAAGTAACTGGGGATAAGTGGCAGCCAGTAGGGGTCTTTAAAGAGGCTGTAGCCTCCTTGGTGATGCTTTTGAAGGATCTAGGTACCTTTGTAATATGGGCAGCAGTTTTCTCTCCTGTGTTGCTTCTGTTATATCTGGTTGCAAGATTGGTCTCAAAGCGTGTAACCATCAAATAGTGGTATAATATAACGCACAAGTATCCTATGCAGTTGCTGTGGCAATATTTGTTTTGCCATAGAGGAAAGTCCGGACTTCGTGTCGGTCTCGAATATTATCGAGATAGATGCCAACGCGAGTTGGGAGGGAGTGATCTCTCGGATAAAAGGGCCACAGAGAATATACCGCCCGCAAGGGTAAGGGTGAAAAGGTAGTGTAAGAGACTACCGGGATAAACAGTAATGTTTATTTGCTTTGTAACCCCCTTCTGAAGCAAGGTGATATATAACACCGCATAGATAGATAACTGCATAAAACAGAATCCGGCTTATGGGGTGCTTGTGCCTTCTCTGACGACATCTTCGTCGTTAAAAATCCTCTTTATATCGTTGATTTTTCATTTATGCGTCGTATAATGTACTGTTAATATATTAACAGAGTAGTTATGGACATATTGGATGTCTTTAAGGAGTTTGGATTAAAAGAAGATCATTTTAAAATCTATAAAGCTAGTTTGGAGTGGGGAGAAACGACTATTTCCAATCTTGCATATAAATCAAAGGTTGCTAGAAGTACAGTTTACGAACTAATTGGTGCTCTAATTAACTTGGGACTAATTAAAGTGTCCTTGAAAAATGATACTAAACTGTATTCACCAGCTGATCCTGAGAGAATATATGAGCTTCTTGAAAAGAAAAACTCTGAAATTACTCAGTTAATTTCAGTTACAAAAAATAAAATGAAAGAGTTAAAAGCCATTCAGAATGTAAGTAAAAGTAAGCCTAAAATATATCTGCTTGAAGGAGCTGATGGAATTAAGCAGGCATACGAAATGACCCTTCATACAGATGAGGTTCTTGTTCAGTGTCTCACCGATGACTATGGAGATGTTCCATCTAGTTTCTTTGATGATTATTTCGATCGCTTCTTTTTAAAGTCTAATGTAAAGTCCAAAGAAATTCTTAGAGAGAACGAGGATGATGAGTATTTACAAAAATATGGATCTAAGAAGAACTTGCAGATTAGAATTCCAGTGGAGGGAGAAACTAGTACCGATTTTATGGTGTTTGACGATAAAGTTATATTTGTTTCTTTTGTTAAAGGTGGTTCATACGCCCTTGTAGTGGAAGATTCTAAGGTGGCTTCTTGTATGAAAAATCTCTTCAATCAGGCCTGGGAGACTGCGGCCAAGAAAGATGATAGAGTTAAGAGAGGTGAAAAAGTGATGATTGAGTACGGAGTTTAGTTGTTGAATATCAGGGAGGGTTACTCCTCCCTGGTAACTATTAATATTAGTTTATTTTCCAATCGCAATGAAAGATAGTTTTGAAAAGGTATTTGAAGATGTTAAAACTGTGATTGTAATCACAGCCCATCCCGACGACCTTGAATTATATGCTGGAGGAACTATTGCTAGGTGTTTAGACCTTGGAATTAGAGTTGTGAGTGTAAGAATGACGTTAGGAGAGAAAGGGTCTCGTGAAGATTATATTGCTGAGAGCGAGCTTAAAGCTATTCGAAAAGGTGAGGACACTCAGGCTATGAGTGAATTGGGTGTACCAGCTCGTGATTGTGAATATCTGGATCTAGGAGATGGGGCTGTTGAGTATAGTATTGAAAATATCAGTAAACTTTCATATCTATTTAGAAAGTATCAGCCAGACCTTCTAATTACTCACAACCCTGAAGATAAAATAATTAGATTTGCGAAAGACGTTAACTGGATAAATCATAGGGATCATCAGAATACAGGTTTGTTAGCTATTGATGCAGCCTATCCATATTCAAGGGATCGTAATTTCTTTTCTCATCATTTTAGTGAAGATATAAAACCTGCGAGATGCACCAAATTCCTACTTGTAGACTATTATGACCATGAGGATACTGTAAATATCGATGTTACAGATTTTATTAGCCGAAGGATTAATGCTCATGCCAAGCACGTATCTCAATACTCTCTTGAAGATGCAAAAGCTTCTGCCGATTTCTTTACCCTTAAAGAGGGTAGTGATAGACGGTGGGAATCTTTCCGTTATGTTGTTGCTGATTAGTTTCTACCTGCTAAATATTGAGATGCGGTCATGAGTCTCTTTCCCTCTGGCTGAAGCTCAAGAATCTCAATCTGATCCTCTTTGCAACCTAATATTAGCCTGGCTCTATCATCTAATCTTTCCCCCGGATTTAGCTGAGGAAATACATTTAATACTCTAGTTTTATATATCTTCACTCTTTCTCCCTCGATCATTGTCCATGCTACTGGCCATGGAATTGATGCTCTTACGAGTCTTTCTATATATACAGCGTTCATACTTGTAAAATCAATCTCCATTTTCTCTTTCGCAATGTCTTTCTTGTAACAGTATGTGGCCTCTGAATCGTTTTGGGCCATTGCAGTAATCTCTCCTTTTACCCATCTAATCAAAAGATCGGTAATAATCTGAGCCCCTTTTATTACAAGTCTCTCCCTTAACGATTGATTCGTATCGTCCTCACTAATATGCTCCTTATATATACTTAGTATATCCCCAGTGTCCATGCCTCCATCCATTTTCATTACCGTTATACCAGTCTCCTTCTCTCCATTCATAATCGAGGCTTGTATCGGTACCGCCCCTCTATATTTAGGAAGAATTGAAAAGTGGATATTTATAGATCCATACTTAGGTGCAAGCAGAAATTCCTCTTTGATGATCTCACCAAAAGCAATGCAAACAACTAAATCAGGTTTATATTTATCTAAAGATTGGGAGTATATATCCTCTGTTTTACTAGTTTCAACAATATTAATTCCTCTATCTAATGCAAATTCTTTTACCTCAGTCGGAGTTAATATCTGTTTTCTACCTACAGGTTTATCAGGAGGTGTTATGACTGCCTGGATTTCAAATCTATTATCTTTGTAGATTGCTTTAAGTATCTCAAGGGATTCCCAGTTGGATCCTAAAAAGATGGTTTTAATTCTTTCCATAACCCGATTATACATGAGAATATCAAATGGTATAATCTTCCCATGAAATTATCTGAATTTGACTACAATCTACCCGAAGAGAGAATTGCCAAGTTCCCTCCCGAAATTAGAGGGACCACTAATCTAATGGTTTTAGATAGGGGGGATAGTTCTATCGTACATAGGAAATACTCTGATATTGTTGAGTATATTAAACCAGGTGATATCCTTGTTCTAAATAATACTAAGGTTGAAAAAGTTAGAGTCTTTTTTACAAATCAAACTAATTCAAAACGAATCGAAGCTTTATTTCTTAACAAAGTGTATCGAGGAGGAGATCTTAATACCGAATACTGGGAGTGCATTTTAGGACGGGCAAAAAACGTTAGAGAGGGTGATATCCTTGTGTCTGTTGAAAGTGATGGCGAGATAAAGGTGGAGGGGAGAATTGAAGATAGTATTTTTCTTGTTACCGCTTCCATAGGGGTTATAGATAGCATCTTTGAAAAAGAAGGGCATGTCCCTCTTCCCCCATATCTTCGACGGGAGGATACTAAAGAGGATTATGTAAGGTATAATACGGTTTTTGCTAAGAAGACCGGCTCCTCTGCCGCTCCAACCTCCGGCCTTAATTTCACCCCTCAGATGTTAGAATTATTAAAAAATAAGGGGGTTGAAATTGTTGAGGTTAGTTTAAATGTAGGGTGGGGAACTTTTGCTCCCATTCGAGTTGATGAAATTGAAAAACATAAAATACACTCGGAGTATATTGAAGTTACTCAGGAAGTTGCTGATAAAATAAATGATGTTATTAGTAACAGGGGAGACGTATGGGCCCTAGGTACAACTGCCGCAAGAACCTTGGAAAGCGTAGCAGAAAGTACTGAGGATGGGTTTAGAGTTAAGGCTTTTAAGGGAGATACCTCCATATACATATATCCTGGGTATCAGTGGAAGGTGGTTAAGCATTTAATTACCAATTTTCATGCTCCTAAAAGTAGTCTTTTGGTTATGATTGCTTCTTTGCTCGGTTATGATTTCATGATGGATGCATATAAAGAAGCACTAGAGAAAGAGTATAACTTTTTAAGCTATGGTGATAGCATGATAATACTATGAAATTAGAAGATTTTGGCAAAACAATTACATTTATGCCCGACGCCACAAGGGGGGCGGTGCGTTTCTTAACTGCAGATCAGTTAAAAAGCACTGGAACTAAAAACGTAGTCGTGAATACCCTGCATTTAATGATTCATCCTGGTTCGGAAACTATTCAGAAGCTTGGGGGGATACATTCTTTTATGAACTGGCACGAAGGCTTTATGCTTAGTGATTCCGGAGGTTTTCAAGTTTTCTCGCTTCTTCACTCTAAAAAGTGGGAAGGAAAGATTGATAACAATGGGGCCACTTTCAAGTCTCCTAGGGAGGGTAAAAAGTATGTGCTAACTCCTGAATCTTCAATAGAAATTCAAATGCAACTTGGTACTGATATTCTTGTCGCATTGGATGACTGCAGAGATGCGCAGGTTGATAGGAAAGAAGCCGAGATCTCTGTTGAAAGAACCTTGGAATGGGGGAGAAGGTCGTTGGAGCATTTTAAAAAATTGAAAGGGCATGAAAATGGTAAGATTATATCTGCTGTAGTTCAGGGTGCAAATTACCTTGATCTTAGAGAGTATTGTGCAAAAGAGCTTTCCAAAATGGGATTTGATGGTTATAACTTTGGGGGATATGTAATCGATAGTGATGGGAAGCTGGTTGTTGAAGAGATGAAGGTTGTTATAGAGAATACTCCTAAGGATAAGTTTAAGTATGCAATGGGAGTTGGTAAGCCTCAGGATATTATTGATGCTGCAAAGCTAGGGTATACTGTCTTTGATACAGTTCTTGTTACTAGGAATGCTCGTCATGGTACATTATATTCTTTCAATGAAGAGAATCTAACTATGCGTATTAAGAATGCAAAGTATTCCAACGACCTTTTTCCAATTGAAGATGGTTGTGATTGTGAGGCATGTAGAAATCATACAAGAGCGTATGTTCATCATATGATTAGGATTGGCGAAGCGACAGGTATGACATTAGCAACAATTCATAACCTTCGCTTCTATCAGAGACTTGTAGAGAAGCTTAGTATAGAAGTATAATATATACTATAAGATAGATATCGAGACATGGGCAATCATATATACGAAACAGTTATTTGGGATAAACTAGGTGTAAAAGCAGAAGGCCCTGAAGAGCCTGTCTATCTATCTAGAGTAGATGGGTACATGGAAGAAGGTTTTGCGCCTGTATTTGTATATGGAGATATCGTGTTAAATCAGGTTGAACCTCAGGACGTTGAAACTGTTAACAATGAATTTATCCTAGTATCATCCAGTCAAAGAATTGATCCTCTTGATAACGGTATGTTTTTAGTTAGAGTTTTACGAAACCAAGATGGTGTTCATAAGGGGTATCTTGTTAAGGGAAATAGTGACTTAACCCTTGTTCTCATGTTGCATGAGTAGGGTCTACAGTCTTACTGATTCTAGCGTCGTAGAATGGGATGCTTTTAGGGGAGAAAATAAGAAGTAATATGGATATCGTTATTCCAAATAGTGCTAAGTACTTAAAGGCTTCTAACCCTGTGGTATGATCTAACATGACCCCGGTCAATAAGGGGCCAACTATATATCCAATATTTTCGAATACATCCTTTGCGCTTAATATGTATATATCATTTGACTTTGATTCTTTTAGGTAGTCTGCGATAGCCCCCCCCATGGCTGGAAAAGTTATTGCCTGTAGTGCGTTGCTAATAAATACGAGTATTATGATTATAATGGGGCTGGTAGTAAGGGGTATTAAAAGCAAGAAAAACGAACTCAGGAAAAAAGACGCGTATGCCGATTTTTTCTTCCCAAAGTACTTAGTGATTGGTCCGACACTCCAACTTACGAATAAAGATGGGACCATTGAAACGGCTAGGATTATACCTCCGATTCCGTTTAGTAAAGGGGAAACTTTATCTAAAATTGGAGATACTATCCAAAATACTGACTCCATTATGTTAAGGCTCATGGTTAAAACTAGGATAGGCCATAACCTCTTGCATACCTTTAGAAAACTCAATATGCTTCCTCCTCCGTGCTCGTATATTGGCCGTTCGCGTGGATTGCTAGTTTTACGGTATCTCATAAGTGTTATCAGGGAAAAAAGAGCTAAAAGGGTAGTTACGAGCGGGATTAGAGCATCCTTCCACCACACTGATGTTATAGCTATAGTGCCCGCTATCAAGGGTGCTATTACATACCCTAAATCGTTATAAATATAAAGAGTTGCGCTCGAAGAGGAATGGTCTTTCTTTGGTACCTCTCTAGCTATAAAGTCGTAATATCCAAAAGCACTCAAGTTAGAGTATAAACTCCATAGGGCCATTGCGAGTAGAAAGAGTATATAAATGTTATGTGAAAGGAGAAACAGTGGGAATAAAAGCACGAGGGATAGTGAGTATAGGTACAGTCTGAAGTAGTCGACTCTTTTCAGATACTTAACGAGTAATAGATCGAATGCTATTCCAAAAATTGATGAACTGGCCATCAGCAACCCCATCTCAGTATTAGTAAATCCAGCATCAGTTATGACAATCGGAGCAAAATAGCTGTATATTCCGTTTGAAATAGCAAAGAAGAAAGTTGTCAATCCGAATAAAAAAAGCGTTTTTTTGGGTCTAGAAACAATGTTCGTTGTATCCTGATTAAGGTTAATCATCAGTTAGATGTTAGCTTATCCGTTAAGTTATCAATTTATTATAGTATATTTTTTCACTCTTTAATTGCCCTTCCCCCTATAAAATGATATTATAGTACAGTAAATATTTAGGTATATTTACATTTGCTGTAAGTATTAAAAAGTTTGATATATAAAGAAATTTGAAATATATGTTTGTATTAAATATACATAGAAATAATCCTAATAAAGGTTTAGCGGGAAGATAATTCCTGGCTTTTTCACATATACAATTTTCTTCTCAAAAATACTTTCAGCTATATAGTTTAATTAAGTATTGTTAAAGCTATGGAAGCTGTAATTGCAATAGTTGCGGCACTCGCTGCAGCAGGAGGTACATTCACATACCTCAAGTACGTTACCAAATGGGTAAACGTAAAAAATATTCCTGAAGATGTAATTTTAGAAACTGCAAATAAAAAGATTGCAGAGAAGATGTCTCAAGTAAATGAGGAAGTAGAAAGTGCCCGAAGAGAGACAGAAGAAAGAATGAGAAAAGCTCGTAAGGAGATGATGGAACAGGAAGAGCTCCTGATCGAAAGGGAAAGAAAGCTCAATGGAAGAGCAAAGATGCTCGATGAGAAGAGCGAAGAGTTAGAAAAACAAACTGAAGATGTTAAGAACTTGCAAAGAGGCGTTGAAAGTACACGAGCCAAACTTAAAACCGAACTTGAAAAAATCTCAGGCTTAACTAGAGATGAGGCTAAGAAGAAGCTGATGCAGGAAGTTGAGGCCGATATGGCTGACTACGAGGCTCAATTAATTAGAAAAGCCGAAAAGAAAGCAGAAGAAATTGCTGACGATAAGGCAAAGCATATTTTGGTTGAAGCTATGCAGAAGGTTGAAACTGATTATGTAGGTGAAACTACAACTACATCGGTTAAGATTGAGGATGATAAGGTTAAGGGGAGAATTATAGGTAAAGAAGGACGAAATATTAGAGCCTTCGAAAAAGCTACAGGAGTTGATGTCATAGTTGATGATTCTCCAACCACAATTGGACTCTCATCCTTTGACCCTCTAAGAAGAGAGATCGCAAGAGTTTCTTTGAGTAAACTTGTAGGAGATGGAAGAATTCACCCAGGTTCAATTGAAGAAGCTATACGGAAAGCTAAGAATGAGATTGCCCAGGAGATTAAAAAGAATGGACAGATTCTTGCTGAGGAAGCAGGATGGCCAGGAATCGATATCGGTCTTCTCAAGCTAATTGGTAAGATGAAGTATAGAACCAGTTACGGCCAAACCCTTATGTCTCACACCATTGAGGTTATAAGAATTGGTGCTGCAATTGCTGCCGAACTTAAGGCTGATGTTGACCTAGTAAAGAAGGCCTGTTTACTACATGATGTAGGTAAGATACTAAGCCACAAACTTGATCTGCCACATCACCATATCTCTGGACAGGTCGCTCGAAAGTACGGATTGGATGAGAAGTTGGTGAATGCTATTGAAGCTCATCACTTGGATATTGAGCCACAGTCAGTAGAAGCCTTGGTTGTTCATATTGCTGACGCTATATCTGGAGCAAGACCAGGAGCTAGAAAGGATAGTTATGAACAGTATATTAAGAGAATTGAAGGTATTGAGAATGTTGCTAAAGAGATCGGTGGAGATAAAGTACACGAAGTTTTTGCTATTAGAGCTGGTAGAGAATTAAGGGTCATTGTTGATCCAAATACTACTAACGATAGTGAGATAAAAGTAATGGCTAAAAAGATTGTTGAACAGATACAGAAGACGCAAAACTACCCTGGAAATATTGAGGTGTCTGTTATTAGAGAGAGTCGAGCCGTGGAGGTAGCTAGATAATGATTAAGGCTCTCTTCATAGGTGATGTATGTGGAAAGCCGGGTAGGAGGGCCGTAAGGGACCTCCTACCTGCTATTAAGAAGGAAGAGGGTATTGATGTCGTTATTACTAATATCGAAAACCTTGCTCACGGTAGAGGAGCTACAGTTGAGACTGTAAATGAGTTGATGTATTACGGAGTTGATTTCATGACTGCTGGAAATCATATATGGAGACGTCCAGATTTCCATGAGTTGCTTGGCGGTGATTTCCCAATCATTCGATCTCTAAATTACCCCGATGATCTTCCTGGAAAGGGCTATGGAGAGATAGATTTGGGAGAAAAGGGGAAACTTCTAGTAATATCTGTTATAGGTTACGCTTTCATGAATGAGCGTACTATAACCGAACCTTTTAGAAGTTTAGATGCGTTTTTAAAGGGGATTGATAGTTCCAAATATGCTGGTATTCTTGTTGAAATCCATGCCGAATCTACCTCTGAAAAACTCTCTTTTGCATTGTATTTTGATGGGAAAGTTAGCGGGATTGTAGGTACTCATACCCACATCCCAACTGCTGATGAAAGACTGTTGCCGCAAGGTTCTTCGTATATTAACGACATCGGTATGGTTGGACCTTTGAACTCATCTTTATGGGTAAAAAAGGAAATTGTTTTTCAGCAGAGTATGTATCCATATTCACCTCGATATGAAATTGAAGAAGAGGGGCCGGTGAGGTTTGATGCTGTAGTTATTGAGATCGATGGTCCTACATCTTCTAAAAGTATAAAGCGTATAAACAAAATCCTATAATTACACGCAATATTGACTTTTTTGCTTAATTCCAATATTTTAAGAATAGATAGTGTAACTATTATTGTTAATATAACAATAGTTCGCTTTCTATCTCTTTAAGAAAGGAGGTTTACAAATATGTTAAAGCAACAAGTTGTTGATGCCGTTGCAGCTGCAGCTGGTCTCACAAAGAAGCAAGCAACTATGGCTGTAGATGCTATGCTTGACGCAGTCACTGATTCTTTAAAGAAGGGTGACTCTGTTCTTCTCACAGGCTTCGGTAAGTTCGAAGTTCGAACCAGAGCAGCAAGAGTAGGAATCAATCCTAAGACTTTGTCTAAGATTAATCTTCCTGCTTCTAAAGTTCCTGCTTTCAAAGCTGGAAAAGCTCTTAAGATGGCTGTTAAGTAATAGCTGCCGGTATTTCTCTGTATAGAGAGGTATTACTGGGGCCCTGATTCTTATAGATAGAATATATCTGTAAGATTGCAGGGCCCCTTTTTACTCTTCGATTTCATGATTGTACACTCCGTTGACAGCAAGAACTGTGTATGTAATTATTATAATAAATATTTAGCCTGAATAATCAATGAAAGTTATTAAAGGTGAAGTTAAGCATACTGAAGATATTTCAAACCTTCTCGCTGATCATTTTTCCCGACTAAACTCAAGATTCGGTTATAACAAGTATAAGACGAATCTATCTAGAATGACTGAAATTGTGCATGAAAGGCTGTCTGACGATAAGAATTTATACAAGTATATTGTTCTAGAGTCCGACGATGGTACATTTGCAGGGTTTATAAACCTTCTCTTTGCAAAAGATATCTCGGAGATTCTTCTCCTTGAATTGCTTCCTGAGTTTAATAATTATGATAATGCTAAAATTTTGTTGGAAACTGCTCTTGGTGAATTCAAAAGACTAGGGGTTAAAAGGATTATTACTGAAATATCGCCGGAAGAGCCTAATTATAAAAAGGCATTTGAGGAACTTAATAGTGAAGTCTTACTCTGGACTGCAGCATATAATTTATAAATTTTTCTAATATGGTGTATGAGTCAGCTATTATTGCGCTAGGCTTTGATGAGTTTTTATTAGATGTACTTCCAGAGCTAGCTCACATGGGGGGAACTGGTGAAACTTCACAATGCTGTGCATCAGGTACTAAGGACTGATGTTACTGAGATCGTCTATTAATTATGAGAGACATCTTAAGGATAAGCTTTTAGAGCTTTCTGCTTATGTAAATGTAGATAGCTCTTGTAAAATAGATCCTTCTTTTTTAAGAGAATATTATTATAAATTCTATGCTCAAACACTAGTTTATAATTTTTATGTTGAGAAACAGGATAACTTCGTTGAGTATGTCGATTCGCTTTCAAAAGAGTATCTTCATAGTTTTAAGGTCCCAACCTCTTTTGTATCAGCCGTTTTGAGCCAAGTTTTCGATGATGCCAAAAAATTAAATTTGCAGAATGAAGTTGTGCCTTTGGGTGATGTTCATTATAAAGGAGGTACAAAGTATCTGAATAATAAGAAAATATCTTTTCATAATTATCCTAACTATGACACTCTTGTGAGAACGATTGCAGATATCGTAAATGTAATCCCTGTATCCTGTCTTCCCCTGCAGAACAATGAATCCGGCGCTTTAAGTAGGGAATTTATAGACGTAAACAATGTTACAGATGACGAAAAGAAAGTCGAAGAATATTTTTATAACTTAGGAGTTGTTATACCATTTCTGCTGTTACTTAGAGCCATTGATGTATACGCCGAAAATATTCTTGTAAATTTACCCTATCCGGTATTATTTGATCTTGAATGTATCTTTACAGGAGTTCATGAAAAGGATCCTAATTATTCTTTATTCCATACTGGTATTATAAAGGTACCGGAAAACAACGATGTTAGCGCTCTGACTGGTGGTATGGAGCAGATCTATAGCTATTTGCATCCATCATTGCATAATGAAAATGGATTACCAAAAATAAAGTGGAAGATCAAATCTGATCTTAAAGCTGACAATCTTGTTCTGTTACGAGGAAACTATGTAGACGTTACAAAATATATAGATATTTTACTAAAAGGTTTTGATTGTTCTTCTAATCAAATTTCTAAGAGGATGGCTGATGTCCGAAAAGCTGTTTTAGAGATTCCCACATATATTCGCTATATTCATCGTCCTACATATATTTATAGCTCTCGTATTCAACACTACCTATTCCCGAATGTATATGAGACCCAAGACTCTATTAAATTTATGCGTGAAGGTTTGCAGTCTCATTCACCTATGTTTGCAGTTACCGAAAGCGAAGGTATTCTTAATTACGAGTCAGAAAGTATGTCCAAGGGCATGGTCCCCGTATTTTATAATGAGATCCACTCTAATGATGTTTTTAATTCGAATGGAGATCTAATTACGAAGAATAAAGTTAAACCTGTAGATGTATGGCTCTCTCATATTACTAATATTGAGGAATTTTTTTATAAACAAAGGAAAATCCTCCGCGATTCTATCTAGATAGTTGAGAATGTCTAATTTTCTTTTCCGTAATAGTTAGCAGCAATATATGTCGTTATTGGTATTGCAATGATTAACCCTATGCTTCCTACCAATGTCCTTACTACCTCCTCCGTTATCACCTCTAGGTTTACAAGCTGGCCGAGTGGGTACTGGGAATTAGTGAAAAGAATCAGCAGTGGAAGAGATGATCCTGCATATACCAAAACTAAGGTGTTAACCATTGATGAAATATGATCCTTCCCAACCTCCATAGCTCGCTTGTATAAGTCAAATGCTTTCATTTTTCTGTTAGTTTCGTTTAACTGTTGAACTATAGAAACTTGAGAAATTGTTGCATCATCAAGAATGCCGCTCAAACTGATAATTACCCCTGCTATATAGATACTCTTTAAATCAAAGCTTCCCCCATTGAAAAATTGTAGGAATATCGTGTCGTCATCAGTTAAACCTGTGATATTTGTTAGGTTTACAAATATTCTGGTTAGAAGCGAAGTTACAATTATCGCTGCCAATACGCCTATAATTGCAATGTGGGCTTTCTTGGTAAAGCCGTGGGATATATAGAAAATGGTCGGAATTAGAATTAAGGATGTAATCGTTGTTACGAATATTGCATCTCGCCCGTCAATTATCATTGGCAGGGTCACCTGCGAGATTATGATGAAAGAGATTACCATAGAAATCACCGCCCTGAACCCATGTTTACCAGCCACAATAACTGTTACGAGAATAAATAAACCAAAGAGGAGGAGTAGGGCGTCGGATCTGTAGTAGTCAGTTATGTAAAAGGTCTCTCCTCCGTCTAAATCTTTCGCCTCTGTTAAAAGCACCTTATCACCCTTTTTATATTCGATGGTTGTTTCTCCTGTAAGGAGTTGTTGATTTATTACAACCTCATCTCCCTTTCTTTCCCCGTCCAAAATAACTACTTTAGCTTTAAAGTCGATAACCCCAGGATTAGTTTCACTACGACTAGCCTCAGTAATTTCTCCCTTATAAAGCTGGGAATCTCCATTTGCCAATACCCCCGTAGACATAGAAAGAAATAACATTAGTGCAATTACTATCTTTTTCATCTCTCATTAATCCAATTTAATACTAAATCATACCGTCATTTCTTTTAATTGCCAATTAAGTATATATATCCTAATATGTAGATAATTACTTGAACATTACTGCCGTAATTGCGTAACTGGTTTATACCGAACAAAAGGAACAGCTTTAAGCCTTACCTGCTTAGAAATACAGCTCTGTCTGTTTATACATTCATCCTTTTTACCGTAAATATTTTAGGAGGTTTTCTAGGAATCCCTGAAGTTTCAGCAAGTTCAATTGCTAAGGACAATATCATTCGACTAACCAATGCAGAAAGACAGAAATTTGGATTAAATGCACTAAAAGAGAACTCTAGACTGAGTTCCGCAGCTTTAGCCAAGGCAAATAATATGATTGAAGAACAGTATTGGGATCACTTTGGTCCCAATGGAGAGACTCCCTGGCAGTTTATAAAAGCATCAGGATATCAGTACATTTATGCAGGTGAGAACCTTGCGAAAGGCTTTAAAAGTTCCGAAGGGGTTGTACAGGCATGGATGGCAAGCCCAACTCACAGAGAAAATATTTTGAGCGGTAATTATAAAGAGATTGGTATTGCAACTGTTACCGGTGAACTTCTTGGAGAGAATATTATTTTGGTAGTTCAGATGTTTGGAAACACTACTTCCGAGGTGACACCTTCTGCTCCTCCAACCACGCCGGTTGTTCCAGAACCTAGTGAAAACGGAGATATAAAGAGTATTAAAATTACATATCCTGCTGAGGGTTCCGTCGTTACCGACCCTTCTGCCGATATTAAAGGTGAAGTTTTCAACGTTGAAGGGGAATATAAAGTCGAGGTTTACGATAAAAATAAAGTGGTAGGTAATCTCTCCACCAACGGATCTTTATGGGATTTTAGAAAAGATGCAGATTGGAGTGAAGGGTCACATAACATCACAGCAACTCTTGTGGATAGTGAAAATAAAGTTGAGGATAGTGTTACCTTTGAGGTTGATAGCACACCTCCACAGATTGATGAGTTCGATATTGCAGTTGAGGCCAAAGAACCAGGATGGGTAGTTACGATTAATGTAGAAGAGGATTCTCCTGATGTTACAGTCGTTGTTGGATCCAAAACCTATCCATCATCCTTTGTAGACAACCTATATAAAGTTGAAATTGAAGAATTGAATTCAGGAGCTAAGGTGGTGATTGTTGCGAGTGATAAACATGGTAATACTTTGGAATATGAAATTACTGATCTATTTGAAGTTGATGATGGGCAGGTTTTAGGCGGATTTCTCAATAATATAGACATAAAGGATACTGTTAATACAGTTTTTGTTATCTTCATATTTATCCTTCTACTTATTGAAATCGTTGTGTATGCTAGAAAGGGTCTCATAAAGGAAAAAAGATCTAGTTTGTTTTCAATTTCAATGTGGTGGCTTTTGATGCTAATAGGTACTTTAAATGGATTTGAAGGAGTTATCATATAGCTATGTTTACCCTCATAAAACAATTTAAAAGAGAATTTGTGTATGGGTCGTATCTTTTCCTTATTCTCGAACTGTTAGCAACTAAACAGTTGATGGTCACTCCTTTGCTTTATCTCTTTATTACCTTCATTGGTTTGCTCATCATCTTCTTATGGTTTCTGTATTCAATGATGGTTTTTGGTAGAAAGAAGGTATCCAAGAAGAGTACTGTATACATGACTGTTAACCTTAAAGCTCGAATGTATGCCTATGTAGTAATGCCTATCGTTCTCTGGTTTTCACTCTCTATCTTCCTTTTCCTTAATGAAAACCCGTATATTAATCAGGCTGTTATTGTTGCCAGTGTCTTTATCTTCTTCTTTCTTTTCTTAAGAACAAGATCTTCTTTTGAAAAACTATATTCAGTAGATGCAATTACCAGATTTGTATATGATGCTGCAAATATTGTTATCTTTTATCTCTTCATCGCAGTTCTCAACCGCATTGGCTTGAGTGATCTGTATCTTCTCGCTGTTGTTTTCTTCTTCTCTCTAATATCTCTACATCATATGCTCTACATCCATAGAAAGGTTAATCTTGAGGCCTCTCTTGTCTCTATCGGATGTAGCATATTGATTACGGTTGTTACATGGGTAACTAAGGATCTGAATATCTACATGCAGCCCGCAATTCTGGGCGTCTTGTACTACCTAATTGTTACCCTTTGGAATGTAAGATTTGGTGGATCAAGGAGATTTGAGGACTATATCCCTGCAATTATGTATGCATTGATGTCAGTTATATTAATTTTAAGTCTATAACATGGGAAAGAACATTGTTATAAAAGTGGGAGGGTCGTTGATGTATAAAGATGGTCTCCAGCTTAATACCGTTTTTCTAGATATGCTTAAAGATTGGTATAAAAGGAATCGTGATAACTACGATATGATCGTGATCGTTGTCGGAGGGGGGAAGTTATCCAGGGAAATAGGTTCTGTTGTTAAGTCACATATAAAAAATATTGATGATGTTCACTCCGTTAGTATGGAATTGACTCAAACCAACGCATACATTTTAAAGGGGTACATAGGGGATAAAAATATCTTCAATCCTGAGTCTCTAGGAGACGCCTACGAGTTCCTAATGCACGGAAAAGGTACAATGATCTCTGGAGGTTTGAAACACGGCTGGAGTACCGACATGGACGCCGCAGTGTTTGCAGATGTTATTGCATGTAAGAAGGTTTATAAACTTTCAGATATTGAAGGTATTTATACGGATGACCCTAAGAAGAATGAAGATGCAAGATTGATTAGTGATATCACTTGGGAAAAGTATAGAAAGATGTTTAAGATTAGTAATCGTAATGACGAGCATACTCCGAATCTACATATCCCAATAAGTGTTGAATGTGCTTTATTCAGCGAAAACAAAAAGATTACCTTCTGGGTATCAGGAGGTAGTTCCATCTACAATAGAAAGAAGTTAGATGGTGCATTCGAATCTGGAACGCATATACACCTTTAATATTTAGGAAATTTTAGAAAGTTTATATTTTCTTGACGGTATATTGAATTTTCCCTCTTGGGGTTGTAATTTCAACCTTGTTACCAAGCTTCTTGCCTATAAGGGCGTGCCCTAGAGGTGAGTCACTTGAGATAATATTGTGGATTGGATTGCTTTCACCAACTCCACCAATTTTAAAGGTAGTTTCTTTACCTGTTTCGTCTTCAACAGTTACGCTATCACCAATCTCAACGACATCCTTTTTTACAGCTTTTACTATTTTTGCGTTTGCAATCATATCTTTGATCTTAGCAATCTCCTGCTCGTTAGATTTGTAATCTTCAACTGCAAGAGTATATCCGTCGTTTTCTCTCAGGTCTCCCTGTGCGCGCATTTCTTCTAAAATCTGTTTAATTTCGTCTTTTTTAGGTCCTTCTCTATATAGGAGTTCTTCCTTTAATTTGTCGAGTCCCTCTTTTGTTACTAAATATTCGTTTTTCATAATAGTATCTTCAAAATATCAATAAATAAATGTGGGAAAAATACTAATGTAAATAATCATAACTCTTCTAGATTATAATGTCAATTTCTGGTAAAATCGCAAAGTATTGTCACGCCGCTATCGTCTATCGGCTAGGACACATGATTCTCAATCATGTAAGCAGGGTTCGATTCCCTGTAGCGGCACCATTCCAATATTTATATCCACAGTTATATGAAAAAGTTTCTATCTTTGTACTTAAGGACTGTAAAAATAGCCTGGCGTAAGAAGTGGCATTATATAGCCGGAGTAACCTTTGGCATTTTGCTTGTAGCCTTTTCTAACTACGCAGTTTTCAAGATTAAAGATATTGTAAATGCGATTGAAAGTGGTGGAGACATTGTTCGCCCTCTGGTAGAAATGGCTATTATCCTAATTGTTCCAATCATTGTCCAACCAATATCGTACTTCTATAAATCATACGTATATTCAATTGTAACTGGGGATATTATTAACTCTTTGTATAAGAAAGTAATGTCTTTGGATTATGCCTACCATACTAATAAGGAAACGGGGCGGGTAGTATCTTTAATTATGAATTCCCACGAAGTTCCAATGCTTTTTCTCTGGAATTTAGAGATATTTGCCTTTGAACAGATTGCCTCAATAGCAATCCCACTTATTCTTTTAGGAACTATCTCCCCCGAATTAGCTTTGTACACAGGCCTTTTTATTCTTGTTCTTCTACCTCTCTACGGTAAGCTTGTGAAGTTTGGTGTTAAGGAAAGAAATAAACTGAAAGAGGTAGAATATAAAAGAAACAGTGCAATTATCGATGGAGTTACTAACTATGAAACAGTGAGAATCTTTGCCAGGAAGAAGGATGAAATGCACTACCTCAGCGGGTTAGTTGATGAAAATGTTAAGGCTATTGATCGATATCAAACCTCTTTTAGAATTTTAGATTTTGCTTCTCATATAGGAGGTCTTGCTATTTTTGGAATAGGAGCCGGTTTTATTTATATTAACCGGTTAACACTTTCAATCGGTGAGATAGTAGTTATTGTTACTTATATGCTTCAGCTCTCTCGTAAAATTCTTGACGTTGTTTTTAGTAGTAGGACTATTCTTAAGAACTTGCCTCTCGTAGAGGATATCTATTCTCTTATGGACCGTAAATCTACAATTAACGAGCCAAAACGTCCTAAAAAGATTGAAAAACCTAGAGGGAAAGTGAAGTTTGATCATGTAACATTCTCATATAACAAAGGTAAGGGTAATGGGGTACTGCATGATGTGAGCTTTAACATCAATGCAGGTGAAACCGTTGCATTTGTTGGCCCATCTGGAGGAGGAAAGTCTACCATTGCGAGGTTAATCCTTAGGTACTTTGATGTAAATAAGGGTAAAGTTTTGATAGATGGAGTTAATGTTAAAGCTCTGGGTACAGAGAATGTAAACTCCATAATCGGGGTAGTTCCTCAGGAGCCTGTTCTGTTCAATCGAAGTTTGAAATACAACATTGGTTACGGTTTCTCAGCTGATGAGGATGAACTTGATAAATATATGGATCAAATTGTTGATGCCGCTAAAAAAGCTCAAATATACGACTTTATACTCTCACTTCCAGATGGATTTGATACTGTAGTAGGTGAGAGAGGTCTAAAACTCAGCGGTGGGCAAAAACAAAGAGTTGCAATTGCTAGGGTTATTATCAAGAATCCAAAGATTATTATCTTTGATGAAGCTACAAGTATGTTGGATAGTGAGAGTGAAGAAGCAATCCAAAAGGCTTTCCATGAGTTGAGTCGCCATGCTACTACTGTTGTTATCGCTCACAGATTAAGCACTATAAAAAATGCTGATAGAATATTTGTGGTTGATGGAGGTAATATTGTTGAATCAGGCAACCATAAACAACTTGTTCAAAACGGTAACTTGTATGCCAAGCTTTGGAGAATGCAGAGTGAAGGGTTTATTAAAACTGATAATTAACTCTGAATTAGCCTCTCTTTTATAGTATAATATCTATATGAAAATTGATGTTATAACAATATTTCCAGAACAGATTGAGTCTTTTGCCAAATTCGGCATTTTCAGAATTGCTAAAGAGAAAGGAGTTTTGGATTTTAATGTTCATGATCTCAGAAAATGGACTACGGATAAACATAAGAGTGTTGATGATAAGCCTTATGGGGGAGGGGCGGGGATGGTGTTAAAGGTAGAGCCTATTTATAACGCAATCGAAGAGCTAAAAACTGATAAATCCATTGTTATTGCGGCCACTCCACAAGGGACTCCTTTATCCCAGAAGTACTTAAGAGAACTATCGGATAATAATGATGCACACTATATCTTTATATGTGGACATTACGAAGGCTTTGATCAAAGAATTTTGGATAATTATATCGATGTAGAAATCTCTATAGGGGATTACATTCTCTCTGGGGGTGAGCTAGCTTCTCTTGTAATTATAGATGGAATATTAAGGCTTCTTCCCAATGTTTTAGGCAATTCTCAATCTCCAGTCTCCGAGTCTTTTACCGAAAATATGTTGGAATATCCACAATATACACGACCAGAAGATTTTAAAGGTTTGAAAGTTCCAGAGGTTTTGCTTCGTGGAAACCACAGTCAAATTGCTCTATGGAGGGATAATAAGGCAAGAGAGAATACCCTCAAAAAACGTCCTGATATTGTAAAAAAAGTGTAATTGTGATTTAATCGCACTTGAGCTGATATCTGATAGAGATAATCTTTCGGATATTAGGCTAAATTATGAATTTAGTCTAATGATATTTGGCAAGAAATATAAGATAACGTCGCAGAAGAAAGCTGAGTTAGAAAAAGAACTCCATAAGCTTGAAACTTCCGGACGTGATGAGATTGCTGATCGTTTAGATTTCATTCGACAACAGCCCGCGGATGAAGATGATTACCCATTTGTTGATGTCCTTGATGATAAGGAATATTTAGAGAAAAGAATCCTTGAGATAAAGGATATACTTTCTAACTCTCAAATCATTGAAGACGAGAGTAAACATGATAAGGTTGAGGTCGGATCAAAGGTTAAGGTCGGATTTGAAGGTTTTGAGGATGAGTATTTGATTGTATCTTCAGTTGAGGCAGATCCACTTTCCAAAAAGATCTCTGATGAGTCTCCTGTTGGACAGGCCTTGGTTGGAGCAAAAGTGGGTGATACCGTTGATGTACAGATTGGTCACGTTCAGAAAAAGTTTAGAGTTTTAAAAATCACTTAATTTAATATTAAGATATAAATGGCAGCTATTAGTTCTTTCCCTTTCGATTCTAGTTACCTTCCAAAAAGTGAAAGAGATACCTTAAAAGTTTTGGAAAAATTAGGGGAGGTTGTCCATCGGGTGTGGGAAAAACAGGTCGATTCTAAAACCGGCTCTACAACCTTCTATCCTGAAGACCTAAGTCGGGAGGAGTTAATGGTCGCTGCAAAGAAGAATCCTAAGCTTATTTCTCCTTATACTGTAGTTAAGAGAGATAAAAATAGAAAGCTTGTCGCTGTGAATTTCAGAGATGAATATAGCAAGGAGCATGACAGAATGGTTGAGCTCCTTACTCTTGCCGCAAAAACTACTAAAGAAAAGAGACTTTCTGCATATCTCTCAAGAACAGCTACCTACATTAATAAGGGGGATTTCGACTCTGTTATGAAATTATTCTTAACGGTTCCAAACACAAGTATCGATATTCTTGTTGGACCTATTGAATCGTATAATGATAGCTTTATGGGGGTAAAAAAGAGTTACCAATACTCTCTAAGAGTATTAAGGACTCAGGAAACTCAAGAGGTTGTTGAAATGACAAAAATTGTGGAAAAGCTCGGCATTCTTAAACCTTCTAAGTCAGTTGCCGCTAAACTAAAATCAGATAAAATCAAGGTTAGAGTTGATGATGTACTGATGTTTGCAGGACGACAGGCTGGGAGTATGCCTTCGAGTACCAATCTTCCAAATCAGCCTGAGTGGGTTGCCAAATATGGTACTAAGATTGTTGTATATCACAACGCTCTACTCAAGAAGTTTGACACACAGTTAAAACAGTATCTTAAGAATGTCAAGAAATTTGATCCTAAGAGAACGAAAGATGCGATGTCTCAGGCAAACTATAGACTCATAGTTCTTCATGAAATTGCAGAAGGAATTGTTAAATATAAAGGAATGGAGAATAGGTTAGGAGAGTATATTGATGTTATAAGAGAATTGAACGCAGACCTTTTCGGAGTTAGAAGTGCTAAGTATCATGTGTTAAATGGGCTCATTTCTATTGAGCAGTACAACGAACTGTTAATTGCTTTCCTAGTGTTTGCAATTAACGTTTGTCATAAGGCAAAGAAAGAACCTTCAATTATGGTTTATGCGAGGGGCTTCTATGTTGCATTTAACTACTTTATGAAATCAAAGTCGGTAGTATTTAAAGATAATACGATGACGGTTGATTTTGCAAAACTTTCTGTAGACATAGATGTCTTGTCCAACCTTGTAGTTGGTCTTATGGAAAATGGTACTTCTGATGATGCTAGAAAGATGTTCGACAAGTGGAGTGATGCCTCGATTACTGAGAAGTTAATTAAGGCAAACTAGTATAAGAGCTTAAAAGCTCTTTTTTATTTCAATTTATTTAATACTATGTTTGGTGGAGACCCGGTTCCTTCTTACAAAGATAACGAGTTTCCAGCTTACATGCGTTCCGAGGAAGATTTACGAAACTTTTTAAAAGGTAGGTCAAAAGGAAAAACCCTTTTTGCTTGTGTAGCGGGACTTTCTCGGTCGGGATATCTAAAAAACAAGCTAAGAAAGTTGATATTGATGTTGAAGGACAGATTAAGGATAAACTATTCCAGGCATAGGTGACTTTGAATCCTTAATTTTAGCTTGCAATGAGGCGGAAGAGAAAGATACGGCAATCTATGTTCAAAGGCTACTTGAGGGGAAAATTCCAGTTAGTATTGTATATATGTCAGAGAGTGATATCCCTTAATTATTTTAACTCTTCTCCGAGTTCTTCAACCTTTACTCTCTTCTGTTCCATAGTATCTCTGTCTCTCACGGTAACAGTTCCGTCTTCAAGAGTTTGGTAGTCAATTGTTACACACTTAGGAGTTCCAATTTCATCTTGGTATCTATATCTCTTTCCAATGTTTCCTCTGTCATCCCACATTGTACGCATTTGAGATTTTAGCTGCAGGTATACTTCTCTCGCTTTATTTGTAATATCCTCTTTGTTTGAAACTAATGGAAATACAGCAACTTTATATGCAGCAATATCTTTATGAAGCTTAAGCACTGTTCGAGTCTCTCCATTCGCAAGCTTCTCTTCTTCATATGCATCAAAAAGCATGTATAGGAATGTTCTATCAACTCCTCCAGATGTTTCAACAATCCAAGGAACGAACTTTTCATTAGTGTGAGGATCTCTATAACTAAGATCTTTTCCTGAAAACTTGCTGTGTTGAGTCAAGTCGTAATCTCCTCTCCAATGTACTCCTTCATTTTCGGCCCACCCCCATGGAGTATTATATTCGATGTCGAACGCTACTTTAGCGTAAAAGGCTAGCTCATCATCCGCATGCTGTCTTAGTCTAAGATTCTCGTGCTTTCTATAAAGCTTTTTAAAGAAGTCCATTCTGTCATTCTTCCAGTATTCGTACCATTTTTCCATCTCGTCTGGATGTACGAAAAACTGCAAATCCCACTGTTCAAACTCGCGAGACCGATACAGGAGTTTTCCTGGAGTGATTTCATTTCTAAAAGCTTTTCCAATTTGTGCAATACCAAATGGTACTTTGACTCTTGAATTGTCGACTACATTTTGGAAATCCAAATATATA
Organism: Candidatus Dojkabacteria bacterium UBA2022; assembly: GCA_002335495.1. Classification (GTDB taxonomy): domain Bacteria; phylum Patescibacteriota; class Dojkabacteria; order SC72; family SC72; genus UBA2022. The sequence goes on from DDBW01000020.1 coordinate 70,393, forward strand.
GTTTGGCATGCCTCGGCTCTAAGGTAAGCATCAACCTTTTCACCCTCTACAACACCAATCTCAGTTTTAAACATAAGGTTGTACTTTTTGGGTACTGTCAGCTCTCCTCCGCACTCTGGACACTCTTTTGCAAAGTTGATTAGGTCAGGTCTAAACCTTTTATGACACTTTTTGCATTCGACTAGCTCATCATTAAAGTTGGCAACATGCCCACTAGCCTCCCATACTCTTGGATGGGTGATTATTGATCCATCGATACCAACTACATCCTCTCTATCGTCTACCATATGCTTCCACCACATTCTCTTGAGATTGTTCTTCATCTCGACTCCAACTGGTCCGTAGTCAAAGAACCCTCCTATACCGCCGTATATTTCAGAGTTTTGAAATAGTATTCCGCGTCTTTTGGTGAGCGCAGTAATTTTGGCGAGAAGGTCTTGTTCCTGCATATGATTAATTAATTATTTAACTGAGAAAGTATAACCAAAAAAGCCTTTTAAATCAATTTCAATAATCTCCTTAACTCAATCTCTGTTTAGAGGTATACTAATGTAGAAATATTATATTTTTAAAAATACAAAAAATGGAGAAGAAAAGTAAAAAGAGTGAGGGTAAGAAAGAGACTAAAAAGGCTGCCTATGTTGCCCCAAAAAGATTGGTAAGATCAAAGACCGATCAAATCATCGCCGGTGTATGTGGTGGAATTGCAGAATATTTTGAGATTGATCCGATAATTGTGCGATTGCTCTTTGCACTGCTAGTCTTCTCTGGAGGATCCGGAGTTCTTATATACATAATTCTTTGGATAATTATGCCTGAGAAAGGAGACGAAAATAAAAGCCATAATCAAGTTGTGAAAGAAAATGCAAAGGATTTTGAACAGAAGGTCGAACAGTGGGCTGATAGCATGGATAAACCTGATAACAGAAAGAAGACTCAGCTATGGTTTGGAGTTGCTATTGTTGTATTGGGAACCTACCTTACCCTGCAAAACTTTGGTATCGGTAGTATGTTTAACCTTGGCTGGTATATTGGTAAATTTTGGCCATTAATAATTGTTGGACTAGGAGTAATAATTTTAGTCAAAAGAGATAATGGAAATAAATAATAAAGTTGTAGAAAGAATCTCTCTTGCCATTACCCTTATATTTGTAGGCTCTCTCTTTCTTCTGGGTAATCTAGGATATATCACTTTCAAGTCTGTAATACAGTTCTTCCTTGATTTCTGGCCACTATTTATCGTGTTGGCAGGAGTAAAGCTGATAATTGGTGCCTTTAAGTATGGTGGGGTTATAAACTTGCTTATTGACCTTGTTGTAAATGTAATAATTGTTCTGTCTCTCCTTGCTTTAACTTCTGGTTCAATGGACTCATATCGTGCAAAAGATGCTTGGTGGAAAAACTATATGGAAAAAGTGAAAATAGTTAATATCGACGAATCGTATAACGTAACCGAGCAAGAGTATCCCCGATCTGACATTAGCAGTATTAAGTATTATTTTGATATAGGCTTTGGAGACTTCTCTGTTAAACAAACTACAGGAAAGGACTATCTTGAGATAAGTGGGACATACCCTGAAAAGTTGGTTGTACCTGAGATGACCACTGGATTGAATGATGGTCTTTTAGATATCCGTTTCTCGCAGACTAGTGAATCGAAGAAACTGTTCGCGCCATGGTACTGGGGCGATGCTAGTACTGTACTAGGTTTAAGTCAGACTAATCTACCTATTAAATTTGTATTAAAAGTAGGGGCGGGAGATGGAGATGTTGATCTAAGAGGTATGGACCTTACAAAAGCATCTGTTGATCTAGGTGCAGGCAACATCGACGTTAAGATGGATTCAATTCCCAAAGAAGGGCTTAAATTAAACGTAGGGGCTGGAGATTTAAGTCTCTATCTGCCTAAAGAAGCTAAGTTCACAATGAAATATGGTGTAGGAGCTGGTAATCTTGGATATAGTGAAAAGGGAGGTGAGTCAAAAAGTTTTGGTGGATTGGGTTCAAACGGTAGTTTAAATAGAGGAACTGGAGATGTGTTACCTGTACTTGAAATATCTGTTGGGGCGGGAAATGTTGATCTGTATTTTGAGTAGCTTTCTACATTACCTTGTTTTAGTGTATAATTGCCCAGGCGATGAAGAGAAAGTATCTCTGATCTCACTTTAGTGAGCCCTGTTTAGTGTAAAAGGGTAGCGAGTAAGAAGATATGCAAGGTCTCTGAGCTGAGGAAAGAAAACTTTTTGGTGAGTAGAATCCTTCGTTGACTGCGATAAAGTTTAAATAAGTCTAGCACTGCTAGAGAATGAAGGTGGTACCGTGTTTATATACACCCTTCGTAAGTATCTAATTAGGTATTTACGAAGGGTGTTTTTTATTAATTTTATATATTCTAAATATGACAAACGATCAGAGAAGCGATTTGATTGGCCAAAGAAACGTAAGGTTGGAGAAAATTGAGAGAATGAAAGCTATGGGAATTGATCCATATCCTTCAAACTCATTAAGAAACGTATCCAACTCCGAGGTTATTCAAAACTACAGTAAACATGAAGGACAGGTTGTTACAGTAGCCGGTCGATTAATGTCTATAAGAGAACACGGTCAGATAGTATTCGGACATATTCAAGATCCTACAGATAGACTTCAGTTATATATCAAAGCTGATTCATTAGCATCTACAAGTAAAGAGAGCATCGGATTTGAAAATATGGACCTATTTGATATTGGAGATATTGTAGAAGCTACTGGAATTGTCACAAAGACTCAAAGAGGAGAAGTCTCTGTTCAGCCAACCACTTTGCGCATGCTTACCAAATCCATCCGTCCACTTCCTGATAAATGGGCTGGTTTGCAAGATAAAGAAGCGAAATTTAGACAAAGATATCTAGATTTGATAATGGATCCTTCCAAGAAAAATAAATTTGTAGACTCGGCCAGAATCCTTTTTGCAATAAGATCATTTTTAAATGAAAGAGGATTTCTTGAAATTAAAACACCTGTTATACAACCCCTTTATGGAGGAACAAACGCACGTCCTTTTAGCACATACATGAATGCCTTAGGCACCGATTTCTATCTCGCAATTGCTCACGAATTGTATCTTAAAAGATTGATAACCGCGGGATTTGAAAACGTTTACAACATGACTGGATATTTCAGAAACGAAGGGATCGATAGGACTCACAATCCTGAGTTTCAGATGCTTGAAACTATGACCGCATATAAAAATTACGAGTACAACATGGAGCTTCTTGAGAGCATGTATAAACATGTAGCAAAGAATGTAATGCAAAAAAATGTGTATAAAGTTGGAGGGCATGAAATAGACCTAATGGGTAACTGGGAAAGAATAATGATGGTAGATGCTGTCCGAAAACATACGGGAGTAGATTTTAATAAGATTAGCAATCTAAAGGATGCACACCAAGCGTTGACGAGCATAGGATATAAAGGTGAGATGCCTGATTCTATTGGGGAATCTATGAAGGTAGTCTTTGAAGAAAAAGTAGAAGAGAAACTCATACAACCTACAATTATCTACGGACACCCTGTAGAGATATCTCCACTTGCAAAAAGAATGACATCTGATCCTAGATATGTTGAAAGATTTGAAATATTTATAGGCGGAATTGAACAAGGAGATAACTGGAGTGAGTTAAATAACCCTGTTGAGCTTTTTGATAGATTTAAAGCACAGAGCTTGGCTAAAAAGATTGATGAGGACGATGTAGCTCATCCAATGGATATTGAATTTATTGAAACCATGGAGTACGGAATGCCTCCTACTACTGGCTTAGGGCCTGGTATTGAAAGATTCCAAATGCTATTTACTGAATCTGAGTATATTGATGATGTTATATTCTTCCCATTGATGAGACCAGCTCCTGTAACCAAACTTCAGAAAGAAATATACGGAGAAGACGCCTTGGAAGGAAATGAGAAATTGATAGGTCGAAACAGTAAGGGGGAAGTTAAAGCAAAAGCTTCGGGACCTAAGGTTCAGGATACATCTAAGAAAATAGTTTTGCTCCTAAACTCGGAGCTTTCTGGTTGGAAGGTTACAAACACGGTTGGACATCTATCCGCTCTTGTCGCTAACATGATCGATAGGGAGAGTTTTGCAAGTACTGATTCATTTGAGTTTTCAGATGGTGTCCGAATTCCTGCTAACTCTCAGTATCCAATAGTGGCTTTGGGAGCAACCGATGCTCAGTTAAAGAACTTCTTTGCTAAAACCAAGGATATGAAAGACATTATTCTCACCGTTTACACTAAGGAAATGCTTGAAATAAAGTCAGATAATGAGATCACAGATGCGTTGCAAAAAATAACAATCAATGATTCTGAAATATACGGAATTGGGTTGTTCGGTGATAATGATACTCTGAAGAGCTTAACAAACAAATTTAGTCTGTATAAATAGAATATTTGTTGAATTGAGAGTAAAATCTCTATATGCAAAGCATTCAGGATTTAATCAAGATTAAAGAGAATCTGAAAAAAGAAGTTCTTGAGAAACGCCATTATATTTCTCAAGAGTTCCAGGATTATGGCTTTAGAATAGCCTCTAAACTGGGTACGCTTAGTCAGTTATCGATGTACATAAAGCTTGCAAAAGATAAACCTCGAGCCTTGCTTGAGCAGGCTTTTAGTTTTGCAATTGATTATCCTAATGCAACTAACAAAGGCAAGATATTTATGTGGAAGCTCAAAGAACTTGAGCTTGAAAGGTTTGAGCGTCTGAAAGCGAAAAACTCAAAGTTGAAAATTATTGTTATTGATATAAATGCCTTGTTCAATACTCCAATTAATGCCTTTATTGAGAGGTATCAAAGTCAGTTCATGCTTTTAGATTCTGATATAGAGTCTTTTAAGACTGAAGATTATCCCAAATGTATAGTAGGGAAGAAAGATTTAAAAAAGGCTCTGAAAAAATACATTAAAAATTGGAATTGGCAGGGTGACGAAGAGGATCTGATCAAGTATTGGTTCAGTGATACTCCTGATATAAATATGGATATAATTGATCGCTTAGATAGACTGGATAGAGAGGTCTATAAAATTTACGTTTCTGGTGACTACGATCAGTATCAGGCAGAGTATCTTGAGAGGGCAATTACTACTAAGTTAAACCCAGATGGTTTTCTTCAATCCTTTCAGATTGGAGTTGAAAGTAGCAAGTTAAATTATATTAGAAGAGTCCTGAATAATTTAATGATAGACGTTTCTCAAATTCATTACATGGCTCCAATTACAAAATCCCTTTCAAAATGGGCGAAATTGGGATGTTATACCTACCAGTACCCAATCCAAGGAATAGATGAGATAATCAAGAATGTTGGTTCAAAATCCTAAAC
>DDBW01000020.1:76018-76329 GCA_002335495.1 Candidatus Dojkabacteria bacterium UBA2022
ACATTCAGAATGTTTCTGAGTACTGAGCTTACCTATCGTAATCAAATTGTCGCTTGGGTTTTAGCTGATATCTTTCAACCAGTTATCTTGGCGGTTCTATGGTCAAGCGTAGCAAGAAATGGTGCGGCTAGTATGACAGTTGAACAAACCGTTACATACTTCTTCCTTATTGCTATCGTAAGTAAATTTACAAAGGACTATTCTGATCAGTTCATTTCAAACAAAATTATGTTTGGTGAGTTTTCAAAGTATCTTGTAAAGCCATTTAACTATCTGTCCGAATCCTTAGGTATCAGCATTGCCTCAAAGTT
>DDBW01000001.1 GCA_002335495.1 Candidatus Dojkabacteria bacterium UBA2022
AGAAAGCAAGCACAATCGGTTTATCACTCTTAATATCTTTTAATGAGTACTCCTTCCCATCAACATCCGGAAGGGTAAATGAGTAACCAGGAGCATTCACATCCACCTTTATATTCCCATCCTTTGGTCTTGAAGCGTAAAACAGCGCTATGACAAAAGCGACTAGTATAAATGTAAACATTGTAATCGGAAGATATTTCTTAAAACCCATACATATAGATATACCAAAAATATTCTAATTATGAAATATATTAAAATATGGTATACAATGTAAAATAAATTTGAAACAGTTCCTTATGTTAAAAAACTTATATAGATACCTTGCCACTCTAGTATTTTTCTTCTTTATAGACCTTGTGTGGATCCAATTTGTAGCAAATAGGCTATACAACGAGTATGTTTCAGACATCTTGATTACTAACCCAAGAGCACTCCCTGCCATAATCTTCTACATTCTTCACGCTCTTGTTTTAGTTACCGTAACACAGCTGAGCTCATCAAACAGTATATGGCGTAAGACCTTAATTGCCTCTTTAATTGGTTTAACAGCATACGCCACATATAACCTCACCAACTATTCAATAATCGAAAGCTGGCACCAGAACCTTCTTCTCCCTGACATAATTTGGGGAGCAGTATTAAGCGGATCGTCCATACTATTTGCCAATTATATAGTTAAAGAGAAAAGAGATGTATAAAAATATTATCTTTGATTTCGACGGAACCCTTAACGACTCCAGAGACTACACAATTCAAACTTTCTTTGAAATTACCAAGAATAAAGTAGGGGATAAATTCAAAGATTTAAGAGATAAATCTCCAAAAGAGATTCTAGAGGAGTTTAAAGGAGCTACCATAGGAGATATTAAAAGAAGATTCAAATTAAGCCTTTTCTCAATAATCAGGACAATCTCTAAGGTTCAGGAAGAACAGTATAAGTTCGTTTCTAATAACGATAAGGATACTGTCCTTTCGGAACTACCATATTACGAAGGGACTATTGAATTAGTAAGGGAATTAAATGATAGCGGACGTCAAGTTTATTTACTATCCTCAAATAAAAAGAAAGTATTAGACAGGATGCTTGCTCTTGCTGATATTGAAAACTATTTTAAAGAAGTTGTCGGTGGAACTAAAATCCTTGGTAAGTACACAAAAATAAGGAGTCTCATGAAAAAGTACAAAATGAAATCAGATGAAACAGTTTATATTGGAGACGAAACTAGGGATATTGAAGCTGCGAAAAAGGCTGGAATTGATATGGTTTCTGTAAGTTGGGGGTATTCCGGTGAAAAGCTCCTTCAAAGATATGCTCCTACATATATTGCCAATAATCTAGAAGCGCTTCAAAACATCCTGAAAGGCAAGAAAACTCCTAAATAATCTTTGTAATTAAATACACCAAGTAGAAAAGCACGATTACGGCTCCAGAAGCTTTGTTTAATGTCTTATTGGATCCTAATAATTTCATTTCAATAAGGATACCGAAAATAACAAGGATATTTAAGACACTGAAATAATAGTTATCCATTACAGACTCGGCGGTAAAGGTAAGAGGTTTTATAATTGCTACCAAACCAAGCCCTAAACCAATATTGGCAATAGTACCTCCAAACACGTTTCCAAGAATAATATCAACATAACCTTTATATGCAGACTTAACCGAAGTTACAATCATAGGAAGGGAAGTTCCGATACCAATAATAGTTAAACCAAGAATATATTCGCTGATACCAAAGTCTCTGGATAGTTTAGGACTCATAAAGGCAAGAAAGATGCTTGATCCTATTAGCAAGATTACTCCAACTAAGATTAGGAAAGCTGCTTTTGAATACACCTTACTGCTAGTGGAAGTTTCAGAAATCGTGCTGGTATCTAAATCAACCTGTTCGGAGTCTTTACTATCCAACTTCTCTCTTAGTGAGTACTGATACATCAAAAATAGGGTTACAAGATAGGAAACAAATATTATCAAACCCTCAAACCTATTTAGAATACCATCCATAGCAAAGCTGGCTAGTAATCCTGTAACGGCTAGAAATATTGGAATCTCCTTCTCAAATACCTGATATTTAGTTTGAATTGTAAGTAAAAAAGCCGGAATACCTAAACCCAAACCGATATTAACAAAATTAGTACCTAAAGCATTTCCAACCGCAGCATCAGCCCCATTAGGGCTTAGTAATACTAATGCAATATTTACAGCAATTGTTGGCAATCCAGTACCAAAAGCAATCAAGGTAGAGGCAATAACCAGCTCACTTATTTTTTTCTTCTTAGCAATCAGAACGGCACCTTGCATTAACCACTCTGCTCCCAAAATAAGGAAGCCGAGGCTAGCTAGTACAAAGATTGCATCCAAAATTATCGTAAACATTTATTTAAAAATATCAAAAAATCAACGGCAATTATATATCGAATAAGGGTAGAGGTCAATCTACCCAGGCGAGATAGCAGAGCTACTTATCAATCCAGTTCTTCAAATATTCAAGAGCAATTGGATAGCGATCTAGCACTTTATAATCATATATATGATCGCCGGGATAGTACACAACCGTGCTATTTGGATAGATTTTTAGTAATTTATCCTTAGATTCTGGCGTGATTACAATATCACGGGTCCCTCTTATTACTACTACTGGATATTCGATAGAGTATTTAAGGTTGATTCGATAGCCAATAGTTGATAACCACTGTTCATTTAAATCCAGAAGTCTATGATTTGGATATAACCTTCTAGGCAGAAATTTAAATACAGTGGTAATAATGAGCCTAAGAATTTTTAAATACTTAGAATTGTTAAGAGCAGGCTCAAATAGCCTTTTAAATATTTCAGAAGCCTTTTCCCCAAAGAATTCACCACCATTTACTAATACGATCCTAACGGGTGTATCTGGTTTAAATAGCTCTGAGTGATTTTGAAGTAAACGGGTAACAACTGCGGTTCCAAACGAAAATGCCATAATATTAATGCTGTAGTTACTATGCGAATACAACAACTTTTTCAGAAACTTGTATAGATATTCACTTATGCTATCAATGGAATCAAAGCCTTCTATACGGGAGGATTTAAAACGTGAAGGATAACTTATCGATATGATTCTAGCATTGGATTTAGTGAAGATACTGCGAATTTGATAGATAAATCTAGCGTCAGTAGCCCCTGGTGGGAATACAATGTACAGGTTACTCGACTGTGCTTTATTGTCTAGAAAATGAATTTTGCCTCCACGAAACTTTATTAGTTTTGAGTAGAACTTCACAGTTTGAGAATGGGCAGATCTATTTTGGTCGGGGAGACAGGACTTGAACCTGCGGCCTCTGCGTCCCAAACGCAGCGTTCTAGCCATCTGAACTACTCCCCGCTAAAGGCTGAGCTATTTTAACACATTATATATAAAAACAAAAAGGGAGGTTTCCCTCCCTTTCGTTATTTAAACCTAAAGAGTATTCTTATTTAGAACTTACTCATAACTTCCAAAGCATACTTTGAAAGAACAGGTACATCATATCTTTCACCCTTGTAAGCTTTCATAGCACCCATAATAACGAGTACCAAACTACCAATTGCAACAATTGGAGTTAAGCATAGACTTACAATTCCGAATACTACATTTATAACAGGAATCATACTTAGAACCATTGCAACAACAGAGAGAGCTAGACCTGCTACAAATAGAAGTCCATACTGTGCAGCATAGTATCTTACGAATAAGTCTTTTTTCTCAATGAAAAAGACTACTGCGCCAACTATTGGAATACAGGAAACAGCTGCCATTACCGCGTTATCTTTATTGAACTTGATGTCGTTCAAAGAAACCTGTCGTACGGCTTCCTTTGCTTTTACTTCAGCCATGATAAATAAAAATATTATATTAACGACTACAGTATAAAAAACTATATATAAAGATTCAAGTACTCTTAATAAATACTACAAGTTGTTGCAATATTAAACAACGCAGTATACTATGTATACATAACATATTAATTATTTATAATATGAATCAATACTTAACAGAGAAGCAGGTAAAAGTTCTTACTACCATAAGAGACTTTTTCCTAGAGAATGGATATGCCCCTTCACTAAGCGAGCTTCAAATTATGCTTCATATTAACACTAAACGGGGAGTTGTAAATCACTTAGAATCGTTAGAAAAAAAAGGTTACATAATACGCACAAGTGAACCACGTGGAATTAAACTGGTGGAAGAAGAGGAGTACCAGTATATGATAGGTATACCAATCCTTGGATATGCCAACGCAGGAAAGCCGTTGGCAATCGCTGAGGAGGATAGACTTGGACTTCTGCATGTTGATAAAGCCCTATTAAGCCACCGCTCAAATCTATTTGCCCTTATTGTAAATGGAGATTCTATGAACCAAAAGATAATCGATGGCAAAAATATGAAGGATGGATCTTATGTAATAGTCTCTAAAGACGCGGAAATTATGGAAGGAGATCCGGTCCTTGCAGTCTTGGACAATTCTGCTACTATAAAATCATATAAAAGAGATGGTGAAATGATAATCCTTTATCCGCAATCAGATAATCCAATACATCAACCCATATATTTAGATCAGTACAGCAACAGTTTAATTAACGCTAAAGTAATTAAAATCTTAGAAAGACCTTAGAGATGTCTTTTAAAGAGGAGTGGAGCAATCCATATATTAGAACAGTAATACTTTTAAGAATTGGTGCATACCTTTTCATTCCTTTCTATCCATTAGAAGCGATTGCGCTATCAATTATCTTGGATATGCTCGATTGGCATATATTAAGCTGGGGAAATGTGCCAAAAGAGGTATACCACAAGATTGATAAACCTCTTGATTATATTCAGTACATATTTATGATTCCGATGCTTATTGGCACCCATATATTCATTGCGTATATGGGACTTTTGATATGGAGAACGATAGGACATTATCTATATTCTAAATATCAGAAGAGATTTGTATTCATACTATTTCCAAACATCGCAGAATATATTGCCATTGTATACCTTGTATCAGAAAGATTTCATCTAAATATCGACCCATTAAGTACGCAAGTATTTACCTTAATATTGATATTTAAACTTATACAGGAGATCTGGATCCACTATCTAGCGAAAGGTAGTTCATACGATATGGCGAAGAATCTAAAAGCTTTCTTGTACAGAAAGTATTAATATAGTATCATCAAAGCACGTAATTTTGTATTTAGACGCCCATGGACATTAATACAGATAATATCCTAATTGGGGATTCTGTTTATATAGTCGGCCACAAAAAACCTGATGTAGATGCCGTAGTATCAGCATTTTCCTATCAGATATATAGACACTCAAGAGGAGACTTTAACTACACGGCAGTTAGATGTGATGATGTAAGCCCATTAACTAAATGGCTATTTGAAAAATTCAATCTTGATCTTCCGATGCTGATAAGGAATGTTACAGGAAAAAAAATTGTTCTTGTCGACCACACTGACCCTGTACAAAGAGCTGATGGATGGGAAAATGCAGAAATAATTGAAGTTGTTGATCATCATAACTTAAAACTGGAAACAACCGTACCTCCTAAGATAACAATACGTCCATATGGCTCAACTACCACACTAGTAGCTCAAAAGTTAATCAGGGCCAATGTAAAAATACAACCTAACATTGCGGGATTAATGCTTGCAGCAATCATAGATGATACCCTTGCACTAAGATCTCCGATTACAACCTACATTGATAGATCCGTAGCCGGACAACTAGCAGCAATAGCTGGAATATCTGACATATCAGGTTTTGCACGAGATATATTTGACCACAAGGATTTATGGTTGGAGATGAGTGCAGATGAAATAATAAATACCGATATAAAAAGTTATGAACAGAATGGTCTATCTCTTGTAATCACTCAAGTGGAAACCATGGATAACCAGAAGTTGTCTATGAAAGAAGCAGATATTCTTGCTGAGATGGACCGAATGAATACCATGAACCCCGTTAACATGAGGCTGGTAATGCTTACAGACCTACTAAGAAATGACTGTATCCTTCTAGCTGTTGGAGATAGAGTAAAAGATTTGGAATCGATATTTCACACAACACTGGTAAATAATAATAGAATGTACCTTCCAGGAGTGCTATCAAGAAAAAAACAGCTACTCCCTCCAATCCTAGACTTTTACGCAAATAAATAATGTTGACAAAAACTGCCTTCAAAATATTTCTGGATGCTCCAATGCATTTATGGGCTCATGTTCGAGGTCTTGAAACCCCAACAGACAATGATTTCATAGAACAGTTAAAAGAACAAGGGTATGAGGTTGAAAAAACTGCAATTGACTATATAAAAGAGAACGTTTCCTCCGAGTTTGAGTACCAAAGGGAATTCATATTTAACAACCTGAAATGTACTTCTGATTTTATAGTTAAGAACCCTGATTCTGATAGTTATGATATCTATGAGGTTAAAAGCACAACAGATGTCAAAGAAACTCATGAATATGACATCCTTTTTCAATATTATGTCGCATCACAAACAATAAACATTCGTAGATTATTTATAGTTTACATAAACAAAGAATATGAGAGAAATGGTGACTTGGACCTTGCCCAAGCATTCAAAGTGCGTGAAGTAACAACCTTGATTAACGAGAAACTTGATGAAACTGTCACACTGATATCTAAAGCTATAGATGTAGCTAACGAGGAAACCTCCCATGGAATTGCCACATGTGAAAAAATTAAAGAGTGCCCGTGTCCCAATTTATGCTTTCCAAACCTCCCCGAAAATTCGATATATACACTAGCGAATGTAAATCAGGAGCGAATTATAGCCCTTAAAGAAATTGGAGTTCTTGATATTAAAGACATACCCAACAGCTTTGACTTAAGCAATAGACAAAGGCTTCAGCAAATTTCAACAATCACTAAGAAACCGATCATAGACAAAACCTCGATTTCTAAATTCCTTTCATATCTTGAATTTCCCTTATGCTATCTCGATTATGAAGCATTCGCATGGCCAATCCCTAAGTATGATAAACACAAAGCGTATGAATATGTGGTATTTCAATACTCTCTTCATATCGAAATGCAAACAGGTGAGATTATTCACAAAGAGTACCTTTCGACAACACAAGAAGATCCAATGAAAGAGGTTGTTAAAAATATTGCAAATGATCTTCCCGAAAAAGGGACCATAATAGTTTGGAATAAGGCATTTGAACAAAACTGCAACAAAGAGATGGGCAGAATATATCCGGATTACTCGGAAACAATGACAAATGCAAATAAAAGGGTACTCGATTTAGGTGAAATATTTAGTAAACAAATGTATGTTGACTATAGATTCAAAGGGAGTTGGAGCCTAAAAAATATCCTCCCCGTTCTCGCACCAGACTTAAGTTATAAAAATTTAAATATAGGAAATGGTACAAAAGCAATGCAAGAATGGAAAAGGTTGGTATACGAAAAGATTCATCCGAAAGAGAAACAAGTTATAATTGATAACCTTTTAGAATACTGTGCTCTTGACACCTATGCTATGATAAAGATAATGGAGAGTCTAAAAAGTCTCAGACCTTAATAATTTTTATGACAATAGAAATGCTCGAGCAAATAATCATAGCGACAGGAGTAATTAGTTTAATTTCCTTAGTTACTGTCGCCTTTCTAGGTATTAAAGAAAAGTGGCTCATTGCAACCACCCACTACTTTGTAGCCCTTTCAGCCGGAACAATGATGGGAACCGCTTACTTACACCTAATTCCGGAATTAACAGAGTCACTACCAATTGAACAGATTCTCACAGTAATCCTTATCGCTTTTGGAACATTCTTTGTATTTGAAAAAATAATTCGATGGAGACATTCCCATAACGATCTTGAAACAAAACAATCCATTGGTTATATGAACCTCCTTGGAGATGGAATACACAACTTTATTGATGGAGTACTGCTAGCGTCTACCTTTGCAATAGATCCAAAACTTGGAATAATGGCCGCCGTATCAGTTGCTTTACATGAGATACCTCAGGAGATAGGGGACTTTGGAGTATTAATTCACTCTGGATGGAGCAAATGGAAAGCCATAAAAGCTAATGTACTCATTTCATTAACAATGCTGATAGGAGGTATTGTTGGCTTCTACGTATTCAACCTTGTAGAAAGCACTCTACCATATCTAACAGCTATCGCCGCAGGAGGATTTATATATATAGCTTCTTCAGATTTAATCCCAGAACTCAAAGAGGAGAATAATATAATGAAATCAATCTCTCATCTATTAGTATTCGGACTTGGTATTATCATTACATACATGATTTAACCGATGAAGAAGGTTTTAGAGCATTTTAAAAACGCTGATCCCATCATATACCAAATTCTCATTAACAACTCCTTTGAAGTAAAAGCAAAACCTAAATCAGAGTACTACTCTTCACTAACTCGATCAATTGTGTACCAACAACTAAACGGCAAGGCTGCTCAAACGATATATCAAAGATTCACAAAGGCAGTAGACAAAGAAAATTTCACCCCAAAGGATATATTAAATACGGAAATAGCTGTGTTAAGAGCATCAGGACTATCAGAGAGTAAAGCTAACTATGTTAAAAACATAGCTCAGGCAACTACTGACGGAATCGTAAACTTTGACATTTTGAACGATCTATCAAACGAAGAAGTTATCAGAGTTCTAACACAAATTAAAGGAGTTGGGAGATGGACTGCCGAAATGTTTCTAATGTTTACGCTAGGAAGAGAAGATATATTCTCTAATGGGGACTACGGACTCAAGAAAGGCATTGAGAAGCTGTATGGACCTAATTACGATTTAGACAATCTAGAAGCGCGATGGAAGCCGTACAGAACATATGTGAGTCTCGCCCTATGGCATAGCTTAGACAATTCTTAACCATTCTTCTCTTTATCCTTCAGATATAAAGCTAGATAGGGGAGGAAAGCAAAGGATCCTACAAAGAGTGTAAGAATACCAAAAAAATATCTGCTTTTAAGATCCGTCTTGTATACGGTCCAATATGAAAGGATCATTGAAAGTACACCTATATCCCAAAACATAGTCCTTGCAAAAGAGCTTTTACCTAAAGCCTCATTAATATCAATAGTATTCTTAAGGAAAATATTATCAACGATTACATATGTTACTAAGGACACCCATATAAACCATATTGTAGAGCTTTTAATTTTCATTATTTTTCTTTGCTAAAATACACATAAACATAGGAATCTCTTTTCTAATAAAATTCTCTTGCGTCGAGTTTTTACCCTCGCTTACTTTATTTGAGACAAGCTCCTCAATGAGCTTAATGGTAAATCCATTCATGAATAACATCCTAGAAATATCTGTCAACGAATGATGATACGAGTAGGTGAAATTCTTTGTAGATTTATTTCCGGGATTCATATCAATACGGATTTTTTGTTTTGACATATATTTATAGATTTTTCGATAGTGCAACCCAGAGTCATGGTCAACTCCCCAACCAGAACCCTTAGGAATCCTATAGGCCGGATGGTTTATAACTAATAGCAACTCCCCTTCATCTATTAAATGCCGTGAAGCGTTTTGAACTAGCATATTTGGATTTTCGACATTCTGAAATGCTAAAATAACTGCTGCATGGGAAAAAAGGGGGGTATCTAAGCTAAACTCCCGTGATAAATCATATTGAGAAAAATCCACATTATCACTATTATTTTTCTCCCTCGCAATTGTCAGTAACTTGTTTGAAGCATCTACACCGTGATATCTTCCGTATCCCTTAACTCTTCTAGAGAGAACCCCTTCACCACAACCTAAATCAAGCAAACTGTCGTCATTACCTAAATTCCACACCTGCTCAATAAAAGGAAAGATTACCTGATCATGATAGTAGCTACCCTTCTCTCCAACATTCTTGCTATACCACTTACTAACATTGCCCCATGAAGTTTTTGTTTTACCCATAGCTAGTATATTACACCATAACAATGTAATATCCCAAATGATATAATCCAAAACTAAAAAGTTAAAAGCTGAAAAATGAAAATAAAATATTTAATTAGCAAAGATAGAAGAGTACAGGCCTTTAATAAACTTATTAAAGATAACTTCCCTGAGTTTATAAATGAAAAGAATCCAGAAGCTATACTTGTTGCAGGCGGAGACGGAGCAATGCTTCATGCAATTCAGGATTGGCAAGAACTAAATATTCCTTTCATTGGGAAAGCATTAGGTACCGTCAATTTTATGATGAACAATATAAATAACGACATCGATTTTTTGAGTAAACTTAAGAGAGGAGATGTGAAAATTAAGTATCTAAAAACCAACTCGATAAGGGTAGAAGTTAACAAAAAATATATAACGGAAGCAGTAAACGAAATTTTGATTGGTGGAGATATAAACTCGTATAACACATTCAACCTAAATACCGAAGACGGTAGTTTCAACAGCGTGACAATTAAAGGAGCCGGTTTATGCATAAGTACACCTCTTGGTTCTACAGCCTACAATTTCAATAACCAGGGGGCCATACTACCACTTCAAACAAATATTTGGTCACTAACCGGAATTGTATCAAATAAGTATATCAATGATATTATTAGTGCTCAAAACATAGAACTTACAGCTCCAAATTCCCTTCTATATGCTGATGGTATAAAGTTAAAAGCATTGAAAGATGATGACACTGTACAAATAAGTAAAGGAAAGGAAGTCAGACTAGGATTTTTGGATAAGGACTCTTTATTTAGAAAAAGAATTGAAGTCGCAAGTCGCCTTCGAAGAGGGTGATTTACAAAATATTCAAATTACTCTAAGATTTTAGAATTAATTTCATTATATTACACATGCACAATTTTTTTAGGAAAATAGCGCAGAAAGTATCAAACTTTGTAGGAACTTCATACGCATTCATGATTGCTCTTGTAATAATTGTTGCGTGGTTAATCTCTGGACCCATCTACGACTACTCTGACACGTGGCAGTTAGTAATAAATACTGGAACAACAATTGTAACTTTCCTTATGGTATTCTTGATCCAAAATACTCAAAACCGAGAGACACGAGCTTTGCATATCAAACTAGATGAGTTAATTTTAGCTCAGAACAAAGCTAAAAATTCTGTTATGGCAGCTCAAAATCTAGAGGATGAAAAGCTCGATAAAATGGAGGAGCGGTATATGAAGCTTGCTAATAAGTAATTCTACTTCTTAGTTACGTTAACCTTAACGGATGCTGAACTCGCCTTTCTAATCCTTCCTAATTCGATTTTAGTAAGTTCTCTCTCGATATCAGTTTGAAGCTTAGTAAATTCAAACTCTGAGAGATCGTCAGATGATTTTAGAACTTCTTCAGCTCTCTGTTTAGCAAGAATAGCGGCATCCAAATCTATTTCTGAAGAGAACTCTGACGTATCAGCCATTATACTCACTCGGCTTTCTCTATCGACCCTAATTACTCCTGAAGTTATAAAAATATACTCTGACTCACCATTACTCTTTTCTATATGTATCTCTCCATAGCTAAGAAGTGAAATCAACGGTTGATGATTCTCATATATTGAAATAACCCCTGAGGTTGAGGGCAATGTCACCGACTTTACTTGATCGGAGTTAAATATCTCTCCCTTTGGTGTAAAAAGCTCTAGTTTAATCATTCTTTAAAACAGATTCAATATTACCCTTCATATAGAAGCTTGCTTCTGGGATATCATCATGCTTTCCATCTAAGATTTCCTTAAAGCCTTCTATAGTATCTTGTAACTTCACATATGAACCTGGAATACCAGTAAATCTCTCTCCAACGTTAAATGGTTGAGATAGGAATTTCTGAATTTTTCGAGCTCTAAATACAATCTTTCTATCATTCTCAGAAAGTTCTTCAATACCTAAAATGGCAATGATATCCTGCAAATCCTTATATTTTTGCAAAATGCTCTGTACTCCTCTTGCCACATCGTAATGTTCCTGCCCAACATATTCTGGTGTCAGAACAGTTGAGGAGGATTCCAAAGGATCTACAGCAGGGAAAAGTGCTAATTCCGCCAAAGCTCGACTCAATACAACTGTAGAGTCTAAGTGAGTAAAGGTAGTTGCAGGAGCAGGATCAGTAATATCGTCAGCAGGGACGTAAACCGCTTGGATGGATGTTATAGAACCACGAGTTGTGGATGTAATTCTTTCTTGTAGCTTACCCATTTCAGTTGCAAGAGTAGGCTGGTATCCTACGGCAGATGGTACTCGACCAAGTAAAGCAGACATTTCGGCACCTGCTTGTGTAAATCTAAAGATGTTGTCAATGAATAAAAGTAGATCTTTACCTTCCTCTTCTCTGAAATGTTCTGCCATAGTTAAAGCAGTTAAGGCAACTCTAGCTCTTGCACCTGGAGTTTCATTCATCTGACCGAATACTAGAGCCGTTTTATCCAAAACACCAGCTTCTTTCATTTCAAGGTATAAATCATTACCTTCTCTAGTTCTCTCTCCAACTCCTGCAAACATGGAGTATCCACCATGCTCGTGAGCAATATTTCGGATTAATTCCTGGATAATAACCGTCTTACCAACGCCAGCTCCTCCAAACAACCCAACCTTTCCTCCTTTTAGGAAAGGACATAGTAAATCAATAACTTTGATGCCAGTTTCTAAAATTTCGAAACTTGAACTTTGCTGGGTAAACTCGGGAGTTGGTTGATGTATAGATCTTTTACTTTCACTTTTTACATCACCTTTCATATCGATTGGATCTCCTGTTACATTAAACATTCGACCAAGAACTTCTTTTCCAACAGGAACGCTAATTGCAACCTTAGTATCCTCAACCTCTAAGCCACGTGAGAGCCCCTCAGTTGGATTCATAGATATACATCGAACCGTTGTATCATCCAAATGCTGTTCAACCTCGAGGGTAACGTGAGAGCCATCTTTAGTCTTAACTTTTAGAGCATTGAAAATGGCTGGTAGCCCATCTAAGAACTCAACATCAACCACGACACCAATTATTCTTTTAATAATACCCATACTGTAGTTTAAACAATTATTTTAATTAACTAACGCTTCGATACCAGCAACAATTTCAGAAACCTCCTGTGTTATAGCCGCCTGACGACCTTTGTTATATGTTAGGTTTAACAGAGAGGTTAAATCACTTGCATTATCGGAGGCATTTTTCATAGCCATCATTCTACTTGTGTGTTCACTTGCACTAGATTCTAATAGCGCTTGATATATTTTAGTATCAAGAGTTTTCAAAAATATGTATTCTTGTAATGCTTCCACAGAAGGTTCAATCTGATAGACTTCCTTGCTCGAGTAGTCGGCAACTTCAACATCCTCGGCAATTGGCTTTTTAAATGGGAGAATCTTTTCAATGACAATATTTTGAGATGTAAAAGATTGAAAAGCTGTATATATCAGTATTACTTCGTCACATTCATCTACCAAATATTTATTTACAAGGGTACGAGATATTTCATAACACCTGTCATAAGTATTTCCCTCATATAACTTTTCATACACACCATCAACGATCAAACCATCAATTGCATTGGCGATCTTAACACCTTTCTTACCCAAAGCAGTTAGCTTGATTACTCTGGAGGGATCCTTGATTTTTAAATCTGATATATATCTGGAAGCAACATTAATCACATTGCTGTTAAAACTTCCGCACAACCCTCTATCGGAGGTAAATACAACCACCATAGTTGTATCAAGAGATCTTTTTTGAAGAATAGGGGAGGAGCCCTCGCTGATTTCTAAAGTATCTGCAAAGATATCATTAGTTCTAAAAAGCTCATTGGAGTACTTCTTAGACTGCAAAGCCTGAGAAGCAAATTTAGCCTTCTTAACAGTTGAAATCTTCTCCATAGACCTTGTAACCTTGCTAGTATTTTTAACAGACTGAATCCTACTTTTGACGGCTTTAGTGTTAATGCTCATCAGTAGCAAAAAACTCCTTACATAAATTTTCAAGTTGAGCTTCAATCTCATCACTCCAAACGCCAGTTTCCAAACTATCCAGCAATTTAGGATATTTAAGTTTTGAAAAGTCGTGAAGTTGGGTCTCCTTTATGACAACATTAAGGGTATCAATTTGATCAAAGTAACCGTTATTTACAGCATAAATAGAGATTACTTGCTGTGATAATGTAAGAGGCGAATACTGATTCTGTTTTAGAATTTCAACAGTTTTCTGTCCTCGAGTTAACTGTAACTTAGTTGATTCATCAAGGTCTCCCGCAAACTGAGAGAAGGCTTCTAATTCCCTATACTGGGCAAGAGCAACCTTGATTTTCCCAGCGACTTTTTTCATCGCCTTTGTTTGAGCAGAGCCTCCAACGCGTGACACTGAAAGACCTACATTGATAGCGGGGCGAACTCCTTTATTGAAAAGATTGCTTTCAAGAAAAATCTGTCCATCGGTAATAGAAATAACATTGGTAGGAATATAAGCACTAATATCACCAGCCTGAGTTTCAATGATTGGAAGAGACGTTATTGAACCTGCACCTTTATCATCGCTGTACTTCACCGATCTTTCAAGTAATCTAGAATGAAGAAAGAACACGTCTCCAGGGAAGGCTTCACGACCAGGAGGTCTTCTAAGAAGAAGCGAAAGCTCTCTATATGCTACAGCGTGTTTAGAGAGGTCATCATAGATAATCAAAACATCCTTACCTTTATCAGCAAAATACTCGGCGATTGCGGTTGCACTATACGGCGCAAGATAGAGTAGGGGAGCCGGATCAGATGCTCCTGCAACTACGAAAATAGTATTCTTCAAAGCATCCTTACTCCTAAGTTTCTCAACGAGATTAACAACTTTAGATAGTTTCTGACCAATGGCTACATATATTGATATAACACCGCTATCCTTCTGATTAATAATAGTGTCGATAGCAAGTGTTGTTTTACCTGTCTGTCTATCACCCAAGATTAGTTCGCGTTGTCCCTTTCCAATTGGAACCAATACATCAATAGCTTTAATACCTGTCTGCATAGGCTGAGTTACGGGTTGTCGCTCAAGAACTCCTGGAGCAAGTTTCTCAATAGGGTAGTAGTCAGTAAGGGTAATCTTAGGTCCACTATCAATAGTGTTACCCAGAGGATCCAACACTCTACCTAATAATTCCTCTCCAACTGGTACAGAAATGACTCTCTTAGTACGGTGTGCGGTATCCCCAACCTTAACCTTAGTATAATCACCCAAAAGAATAGCTCCAACAGATTCGGCCTCAAGGTTGAAAGCGATTGCTTTAACCCCCGAATCAAATGTGATTACTTCTTGATACATAGTTCCCCATAGTCCACTGATAACACAAACACCATCCTTTAAAGCTATAACAGTACCAACCTCAGCAATAGAGTCCTGTGGTTCGAAGCTATCTGTAAGACTTGAAAGTTGCTTGATAACATCACTATCGGTGTCCAAACCAGAAATTGTAATATGCTTTTCCAGCTGCGCAATTCTAGTCGCATGAGATCTATCAAGGACTGAATCTCCAACTTTAAGAAGATATCCTCCAAGAATTGACTTATCTTCTTTGATAGTAATTGAAGCATTATTCAAAATCAATCTCACTTCATCCTGAAGTTTTCTGCTACCTGCTATGGAAAAAACAACAAGTTCAACAGAATTTAACGATTTACCCTTAATAAATTCTTTCAAATCGTTCATTTGACATTACTTTCAAGTTTATTTTTAAGCTCATTTGTAACAATTTTGGCAATATTTGTTTTAACCTCACTCATAATTTTTTCTTTCTCCTTCTCAGAATCTTGCCTTGCTTTTTTTACAAGTCCCTCGGCTTGATTCTGCGCCTCAGATCTTCCCTTCTCAATAATTGAAGCGGCTTCTTTTTTAGATTCTTCAATTATCTTTAAACTCTCGTCTTTAGCGTTAGATAAAATCTCTCTTCGAGTAACATCAGCGTTCTCAAGATCAACCTTGGCCTTTTCGGCATTGTTGATGCCTTCTTCAATAATCTTCTGCCTGCTCTCAATTACAGCAGTAATTTTAGAAAAGAAGAATTTTCTGAGTAAGAAAAGAAGAATTGTGAAGTTGATAAGGTTGAAGAGAAAAACTCTCCAATCAAAACCAACATTACCAAGTATTTCAATAATATTCATAGGTTATCCCTTTTACAGTTATAAATTTTAAAGGGTGAAAAAAGCTACCAAAGCATAGATAGCGGTTGACTCAACCAACGCGATTGCAATGATAACCTTACTGAATAAAGTCTCTTCAAGTTTTGGATTTCTTCCGATAGCTTCAAATGCAGATCTGGCAATTGATGCTTCTGCAATAGGAGTCGCAATCATAGAAAGAATTGCCAAAGCTTTAGCAATATATCGTACTACTTCTACGTCCATTTAAATAAAAATAATAATTTAAATATTCTCACTAAGTGCTCCCGCTAGATATGATGTCACAAGTGAACCAAAAACAACTGCCTGTATAACGCCGGAAAGGAGTGATAGCCCCATTATAGGTAATGGCAGTGCAATTGCAAAAATACTCATAAGTACCCCTTGTAATAATTCACCTGCAAACATATTTCCAAAGAGCCTTAAAGACAATGATATCATCTTTGCGAATTCGGATATTATATCAAGAACCCCTATAAAAGCGTCAATTAAACTCATAAAACCCTCTTTAATTCCCTTTTTAAACGATAGAACAACCTGTTTAACCTTAATGTACCTAAAAATGTAATTAAATGGAGTCAATTTGATTACACTGAAAATCTGAGCTGCAACTACCGATATAACGGCAAGGGCAAATGTCGTATTAAAATCATTTGTATGAGATCTGAAAATCGTAGCCCCTTCGTATGTGAAGCCCGAGAGAAACGGTAGGAATGTTAAAACAATATCGGAGGTAAGAATTAGAATTATTAATGAAGTAATTAATGGAAGGACTCTTTTGGCAATCTCATCGCTACCTGAAATCTGTTTGATCAGTCCTTGAATAGTTTCAAAAATCATTTCAACAAGAATCTGAAATTTACCTGGTTTCTCAACTCTGAATTTGCTAACCGCAATAAAAAGTATGCCAAAAAGCAGTAGCTCAACCATGAACATTACCATGGTACCAGTAATTGGTAAGCCGTAGAAGTAACCGAGAGGTTCGACCCTAATTGAAAGTGGTTCAGACGGTATGTTTAGAGGCATATCTTTTTGAGTTTTTTGAACTTAGTAAATTTAAACTCTTAAGAATATACCTAGCAAGTAACATAGATAGTACATAACTAACCGCAAGGCCTGAAAGTAGTCCAAACGGGTAGATATCTAAAAAACCATCTATGGCTTTACCCAGATATACACCTAAAAGAGCTCCAATAAAAAATATTACAAGAAGCATAAATCCAGCGCTTAGTGTCTTTCGATAGAGCTTTTTACCGGCATCTTCTACTGAACCTTCTTTCATATTTATTAAGGATAAGTTAGCGAGAATTTTATAATGAAGTGAAATATAATACAAGGGCCATTTATTACCTGCTTTCAAACACTTTTTGGATAAGATCTTGTTCGATTCTTGTAGGATTGTAAATTCCTTCCTTAATAAAGTAGGTTTCGAGACGTTTATCGAGCCTAAATATCACCATAATTCCAACGACAATAAGAACCAATCCGATTATCTTCTTAAATGCTCCCGATGGATTAGTCATCCATCTATACCTACTGGTAAACTTATGACCAAAGATAACAATTAGTAAAAGAACAAGTGAAAGTCCAAGCAGATAAACTAAAAGGTAATATATACCCTGAAAAAAACTAACTGGGAAAATAGTAGCAAGAATTAGTGAGTAGGTAGGACTACAGCTAGAAAAAACTGGTCCTAAAGACATACCTACAAGCGCATCTGACATATATCCATCCTTATCTTTTCCCCAATTTAAAAACTTCTGACTCCATGTCTCAAATCCACTCTTAACTGAAATCTCAGACCAAAGATTAGGAAATAATGTAAAGATACCAATTAAAAGGATTATTCCACCCGAAATAGCCGCCCAAGTCTGAAGATTTATATCTATTAATAGTGTAGTAGCTTTTAGAACCAATGTAAAAATAAAGATAGAAATAAGAAAAGATAACACTATAACAAAGGGGCTGAAGCGTCCTTTAGACCTTAAAGTACCACCTAAAATCACGGGAATAATTGTGAAGACACAAGGAGCAAATAGGGTTAGAACTCCAGAAAGAAATGCAAGAACAAATAGTATATCCATAATCACAAGCATATCATTTTAATGAAACCTAGGGCAATTAGTTATCACTCATCCATCTTCCTAAGCTTAGCCTTTCTATGCTATTATTAAACAATAAACTGTTATTCTATAGAGTGAGAAT
This sequence comes from Candidatus Dojkabacteria bacterium UBA2022, assembly GCA_002335495.1. Taxonomy (GTDB): domain Bacteria; phylum Patescibacteriota; class Dojkabacteria; order SC72; family SC72; genus UBA2022. The sequence goes on from DDBW01000001.1 coordinate 18,341, forward strand.
AAACATAAATAGTAAGTACTTCTATTTTTTACTATTCTCAACTCTCTTTTCTTCACTCACTACATATAACAGTATCAATCAAGGAGATTCTTTATTTCAGAGCCTAATAAATATACTTTTCTCAATATCAATTGCTTCATTAGCAACTGCGATAGATGGAATATATATAAAACTATTAAAAAAAAGAGATACCTTCTACCACATACTTGTATTAACTCTATTCTCAAACATCTTTATTTTTAACACCCTCATAAGTGGTTTTAATATACAGATACTTTCAAGTGTAATACTAATCTGGAGCCTATATTTCTATGAAATAAAAAATTGGAAATTGTTTATTCTAACAGTACCTATGGCCTTAATAGGAATGGGCAATCCAATAATTTGGGGCACTTTTCTAACTCTATACTTCTTCCTTAGAAGTGATTTCAAAACCAGTTTATTTCTTGCATTAATATCACTAATAACTGCAGTATTAGTAGCAACAAATCCAATAGGAAACACCCTTGAGTACTTTGAACTTGGTAGAAACAGGGAAGAGGTTATGGCAACGATTAAAAGCACTCCTTCAAAAATATTTGAAATCCTTGCACGAGAGTACTTCATTCAAAGCTACTTCGATTTCTTTGGGAAGTTCCCAATGGTAGCCATAAACCCAACCTCATGGTTAATAATTATTCCAAACTTTCTCGAAAGGTTTTTAAGCATTAACCTACTAGCATGGAGCAATAGCTCATACTACGCCTTTATACTGGCTCCACTAGCCACATATACCTCAATTCTAGCCATCGCCAAAGTGAGAGACAGTGTGAAATCGGAACGGATTTACAGATTTCTAATGATGCTTATACTCATACCTGCTCTAATCTTTAGCATAGTGCAGCTAGGAACATCACCAAGCTCAAAGTTAAAACAGATTGTCCTTGAAAATCAGCAGGAAATCATATCAGAGTTCAAGAGACTTCAACAGTAATTAATATAGCTCGAACTTCTTAAGGAGCTTTTTATTCCCCTCTATCTGATACTTAAGCAATTCAGAATAGATACCAGGCTTTGTGGAAAGATCCTTAGGGGATCCAACGGCTTCAATCTTCTGTCCGTTAAGTACTACAACTTTAGTCGCATTTTGGATCGTAGAGAATCTATGAGCAATAACAATAACTAATCTATTTTTAACAAGATTATTTATAGCTTCACTCACATCATTTTCGGACTTGGCGTCAAGACTTGAGGTTGCTTCATCCAGTATCAATATTGGTGCATCTTTATATATTGCTCTTGCAACCTGAATTCTCTGCCTTTGACCTCCAGAAAGCTTAATACCTCTCTCACCAACCTCTGTATCGATTCCATCAGGTAACTGCTTTACAAAAGTCCATGCGTTAGCTTTCTTTAGTGCACTAATAATCTTTTTCTCGTCTATCGTACTTCCATAGGCAACATTCTCTTTAATAGTTGAAGAGAAGAGTTCATTCTCCTGAAAAACAAGCGCAATATTCTCTCTAATAAATCTAGTTCCGAGTTTGCTATACTTTTTCCCATTAAGCAGAATATCCCCAGAGGTAGGGTTGTATAACTTTAGCAGAAGGTTTGCTATAGTGGATTTACCAGCTCCACTTGGTCCTACAAGAGCCACCATCTCATTCTTATGCAAAGTTAGGCTTATATCATTAATAACCGGCCTATCAACATCGTATGCAAAAGATACATTTTCAAATCTAATCTCAGGATTCTTAATTCTCTCAACCTTAGTTTTTTGTCTATAGTTTTCGGCATTAGGAAGATCTAGAATCTCAAAAAACTCTTTAGATCCAGATTCCGCGGCCTGTACCTGAGTTAAGATAAATGACATACCAAATAACGAAGCTCTGGCTCTTTCTACAAGCTGCATTAATACAATAACGGATCCAACAGTAATAATACCCTCCAATGTGTTATAGAAGATAATTAAACTGGTTCCAAAAAGAATCATATTAAGTATAAACTCACGTAGAAAATCAAATAGATGAAACTCTATACTTTGTTTCCTAAATATTCCATTTATTCTCACCAAGTTACCAGATACCAATGCATACTCTTGAATTTCAGAGGTAAAACCTTTAACAAGTTTGATATTGGTAACAACCTCCTGAATACGCCCCCGTGTGGCATCTTCAATGGCATTTTTCTCAACCTCTTTAGTTCCCCATCTTCTTGTTGAGATTGAGGTAATGAACATATATATAGGTAAAATGACAATCATTAATAAACCCAAAGCAAGGTTGTACGAGAATAAGATGGCAATAACGATAATAGCTTGAAGGAGGGTAGGAATAATAAAGTTCGTAGACATATTAACAAACTGTTGTATGGTGATAATACCTCTATTAAGCTGATTAACCAGTTTCCCAGATATTTCCGAATCAAAATAGGCCTGTGGAAGCCTAAGCGTTTTATCGTAAAACATCTCTGTTAGAAACTTTCTCAATCTACCGGCAAGTTCATCTCCTAATCTCTGCCCAATACTCCTAGCAAGAAGATAGAAAACGGTAGCCGCAAATGATGTTCCGAGAAGAGACGCAAGGACGCCAAACTCTCTATTTTCAGCTCCAGCCAGTCTAACAACTTCGTCAAGGATTCTTCCAGATAGCAACGGAGTTACAATTTCAAATAGGGTGGCGAGAATAACTATAAATACAATCAGCAACATTAGCCCATGTAGGGGCTTAGATATCTTAAGGATTTTTAGGATATTTTTCATATTTCACATTCTAAATATTATCCCATCAGTGTAACACATTTTGAATATTATAAAAGGGGGATATTAGGTATAAATCTATGAGTATGGTATAATGCTACCTGTTTTGTGTAGATGTAACGAAATAAGCACCATCACGGTTTAAATTTTATTTTCGGTTATCTATAGGAAACTGAAAATAAAATTAAATATATACAATCGTGAGAAATTATCACCAAAGAAGTGGTTCCAATTTTGGCAGAAGCCGTTTTGGCAACCGAAGATCATTCGGATCCCGAGGAGGAGGAAGAGGATCAAGATACAATCCAAATGCTATTACTGTGGACAAGCTTATTGCCAAAGCAGTTGAAAGCGAGCCATTCAATATTTATGTTGATGACTTTAACTACTCTCAGTTTGAGCTAACCCCAGTATTACAGAAAAACATCTATAATAAAGGATATAGCAATCCAACTAAGATTCAGTTTCAAACTATTCCTCATATATTAGAAGGAAAAGATATCCTAGGACTAGCAAGTACAGGTTCTGGTAAAACAGCTGCCTTCTTAATTCCAATGGTTAACAAGATACTCTCAAGTAGAGACGAGACATGTTTAATAATGGTTCCAACGAGAGAGCTTGCAACTCAGATTCAGGATGAGCTAAGACAATTGACAGCTAATACAGGAGTGCGCAATGTACTAATCATTGGAGGAAGCAGTATGGAGACTCAAATCAGAATACTTCAGAAATCACCCGAATTCATAATCGCAACTCCAGGTAGACTAAAGGACCTTGCGGAAAGAGGTGTAATTAATCTATCAATAATTAACAATGTTGTGCTTGATGAAGTAGATAGGATGTTGGATATGGGGTTCATCGACGACATTAGATTTATAATCCAAAAGATTAATAGGCAGAGACAGTCATTATTCTTCTCAGCGACTATGGATAGGAAGTCAGAGGAGATTGCAAATACCCTTTTGAAGAGCCCAATTAAAATCCAGACCGAGTCCCAGGCTCCAGGAAAGAACGTAGATCAGGATGTAATAAAGTTAGCCCCTCATCAAACTAAGTTTGACGTGCTTCTAGGACTCCTTCAGAAAGAAGAATTCCATAAAGTGCTTGTATTCACTGCAACCAAAAGAGAAGCAGATAATCTATATAGGAAGTTAAGAAATAACGAAATATACGTAGAAGCATTACACGGAGATAAAAGACAGAGTCAAAGAAACAGAATAATTGATGCATTCAAGCACGGGAAAATAGATGTTCTAATCGCTACTGACGTAGCTTCCAGAGGTCTTGATGTAAACAATATTACACATGTTATCAACTACGATATGCCTCAAACATACGAGGACTATATTCATAGGATTGGTAGAACAGGTAGAGCAGGCAAGAAAGGCTTCGCGATTACTTTTGTATAAGAGTGGCGGGATCTAAAGAATTTGGAGACAGTACTTGAACTGTTAAAGAATCGTTAATAAACATAGTATTTCCAACAACCTTACCTGTAACCATAAGTTTACCATCATTATCCGAACCAATGAGTTTAAACTTAGGATCAGAAATTTTTACATAGTATTTATCAGGGAGTTCAATTGCTTCAAAACGTCCCTTGGCATCGGTGGTAAAGGTTCGAACGAATTTACCCCACTGTTCATCATATAAGTGAACCTGCAAACCTGTAACAGGGTTCCCTTGTGAATCAGTCACAGTACCAAAATATACCTTTGCCGAGCTTCTAACAAAGTACTTGGCTAACAGTATTGCCGTTGATAAAGCCGCAAAAATCCATGTATCCAAGAAGGTCGGCCATATCATCATCTGGGTAGTAGCAACGAAGATAAGCAAGTAGGGGTTTGCAGAGTCAAAGAAACTTAATGTCAAATTGCTTACAAAATCCAAAGGAGTAGTTCTAACATCTTCGGTGGCGGAATCTAATGGAACATTTAACTTTGCTTTTGAATTATCCTTTTTAATTTCAAAACTGTCACCGTAATAAAGATCGGTATATGCGTCATCTTCCTTTAACGGCCTTAAATTACTTGGGAAGGTATACCCCGGTTTTGACAGAACAATTGAATACACACCTTTTTTAAGTCTGAAATCGAGAAGTCCTAACACCGTTGTAATATATGTATGTACCAGTCTGCCTTCGGAATAAACTCTTGCGATAACTCCGGAAAGGGGCTTCTTAGATTTCGAATCGTATACAATTCCATGCACTCTTTTCACATTCATAAATCCGAAAACAGCAACGAACCAAAGGACATTCTGAATCAAATATGATGACCTTGATATCCAATACCCACCAAAGTCGTCTCCCCCTTGATAGACAATCTCCCATGTGTAATCAAGATTCCCATCATTATCATATAAGTACACCTCTGATATAGCAGAGTAGGTTTCAGGAAGGGTAATTAGTGAAGATGCGTATACCGAGGATTCAGAATATATAAGGTCAGTATTGTTTAAAGAGACCTTTCTAACAGGGACCAGCTTATCCAAAAAGTATGAGTACTGCTCCTGTGTATCAACAAAACCGTATCTAGAACCTGAGATCAAAATATAAGATTTTCCCTATCTATTTTGGAGGTATCGGTATTATCCAAAAGTAATTCGTACTCAGACGCAGCCAAAGAACGGATACGTGGAGAAAACAGTTCAGACCCAGATAACGAGTTATTTAACGCATATTTACCAAGGAGATTAAGCTCGGGAGCAAAGTACACAAGCCCCATTATTAGGAGTAAGACATAGAAAAGATATCTTCTATATACTGGCTTCATGTTTTTATATTACAATATTCCAATACTAATTAATAGAATATTATGAAATGGCAGAACTAAAAACAAAAATAACAGATACAAATCCAATTGATTTCATAAAAAGCATCAGAGATGAGAGAGTCCGAGCAGATCTACTCGTACTTTACGACTTAATGAAGAGCATTTCAAAAGAGGATGGAAAGATGTGGGGAAAGAGAATGGTAGGATTTGGGAGTTATAAATATAAGTATGCATCAGGTAGGGAAGGTGAGTGGTTCATAATAGGTTTTGCACCTGGATCAACTAACCTAACTATATATAATATGTGTGGATACGAGTGGCAAAAGGAAATCCTTTCAAAACTGGGGAAATATAAACTAGGAAAATCTTGTCTCTATATAAAGAGAATTGCAGACATAGACATAAAAGTACTTGAAGAGTTACTAACACAGTCATACATCTATATGAAGAAAGGTGGAGAACCTAAGTACTAAAACATGATAACAAGCTGTAGAACCCATAATGAATAAAATATTTGCATGTTTGATTTAAAACCGTTATAAATTATCTATGCAGTTGATAAGATATTCTATGTAAACTGCTCTAGAATATATGAAAAACGTTATACTTAAAACATTCCTAGGGATCTTAGGAATCGCACTTCTTTTCACTTTATTTTCACCAACAAAATTATTTGCAGCAGAGGATAAGGCTCTTAATGAGAAAGTAATAGAAATATTCACATCGGATGAGTGTGAGTTCTGTGTTGAACTGGAAGAAGAACTAAAGAAAACCTATGAATCTAGTTCATACTCATTAAAGAATATTGATACATCAGAGACAAATTTAAAGAATTTTCAAATTGCATTGGTAGCCTGTGGAAGAGTGGAGGGAACCGTTCCGATGTTCTTAAATGGTAATACTTGCGTATCTGGTAAAGAAGCAATATTACAGACATTTAAAGAGATAGTTGCAGCTGCGGAGATAAAAACAGTATCAGAAGCTGATGGACAGAAGACAGACATTATTACAAGTGCATATGATATTCTTTCCGAGGTAAATATTTCAGAAGCAATACAGTGGTACGATATTGCGATTGGTGCTACGATCATTATCTTTCTTGTTCTTGGCGTATTCTTATTTTTTAAAAATAGAAGATCACAAGAGAGTAAAAAGAAGCTACTAGGGACAGGAAGTCTTCTGACTAGCATGGTTTTGATGGCAGGTTTTATATTTATCCAGGTAAATTCCGTTAACAACCTTTCGTCAACAGGTGCTGATGCAGCAGGGAAAGCAAAGAATTGCCTTGAAACAAACTCATGTAAAGATTGGAATGAATTCGTAAAGGCAAAAGCCGAGAATGCTAAAGAGGAAGGTCGACATGAGGCCGCAAAAGAGTGGAAAGCTAAAGAAGTTGACCAAAATATTTTAAACGCTCAGATTCAAAGGGAGTATAATGCTCTTGTAGACACCTTAAGAAGTAAACCGGGAGAATATTGTGGTAGCGGGTACACAGCCTCAACATGTACCGTAGTAAAATTCCTTGATATTAAATTACAAGAAGCAAAAAATGACCCTGACGTTCAATCAAAGTGTGCTAAAGATCCAAATTCTACCGATTGTAAGAAAGCAGAAGCAAATAAATATTTAAGCACACTATACGGATACGATGTTAAAACGGGATATAGGGGAACTGGTAACGAATTAGGGGGAGAGATGAAGAACGCGATAGAGGACTATAAAGTTAAAAAATTAGCGGAGGCCTATGATGCTTTAGAATCTGAGATGGCCAAGCTCACCGCTGAGCAGAGACAAGCGCTAGTTGCCGAAGGGAGAGCTCTCTGTGCGGAAAATAAAGGTAAAGGTCTATATAGTGCAACAACAATAAACTGTTCAGGGGCATCTGCAGAGCTAATCCTAAAAAACTTTGCCTTTAAGTTTATAAAAACCGACAGCTATACAGGCATGGGAGTCTTTGTTTTGAACCGTCCAGTTACGAGTACTGACGAATGTCTAGTAGGGACTAGTGGAGGGGCTTGTCCAACAGGAACGGCAACATGTGAATGTCAAACGACTCCAGTTGAGAGATATGTTTGCGCGGGGATAGGCCAAGATTGTAGATCTGTATGTTTAGCTACACACAATGTTTGCGATGATTGTGATACTCCAACTAATGAACCGCCTGGGGAAGAACCTCCTGGAGAGAGTACAGCAGTATGCCAGGAACTATGTAGTACTACAACACCATGTAGCGACGGAACCTCCTGTGTAAACGGAAGATGTATCAACGAATCATGTCCAGAAGATGCTGACTGTATGTGTAACTCTTCCTCACCAATCTGTGGAGATGGAATAATCAATAACAGCCCACAAGCTCCTGAACAGTGTGAGCTAGGAAATCCTCCAGGAACTAGCTGTGATTGGAACACATGTAACCAGAACTCATGCTCATGTCCAGATACAAACCCTAACTGGGACATTGAAAAAACAAGCTCAGTTATATGTATTAATGAAAATACTGCAAATGCTTCAGCACAGGTAAAATTCAATATATCCGCAACCTACATTAATGAGGATGACCCAACAGAAGTAGGAATACTCGAAAGAGTTGTAGACCGACCACAAAACTACCTAGCAGCATGGTTAGACACAAGTAGCATCTCAAACGGAGGGACCTATACAACAGATGGCGATCTTGTAGATGAAATTAGATGGGATTTAACAGGAGAGCTCTCACAGTTTACAATTCCAAATGGTCAAACTGAAGTAACCAAGACAAACTTCCTCTCATACACATTCAACCTACCTAAAGCATACTTTGGAAGATACGTTAACCTTGTAACTGGATACCCAAATCAGGAGAATGATGACAACGCATTCAGCTACACCCACTCAGTATACATTGGATGTAATGTACCAAGCACCTCAACCGAATTAACACCAGAGAATCTTGCAAAGATATTTGTAGGAGTATTCATTGTATTAGTTGGATTAATGTTTGCAATATCACAAGCAGGAAATAGCACAATTGAAAATCTTGTAAATTCAAATGCATATGCAAAAATACAGCTTTTCTTAACACCAAAAGCAAAGAGAGAGGATGTAGCACAGGAACAGTTTGAGAGAAAAGTACTAAGAAAGAAGTAGAGTAAGCGGGTCGAACATCCGTTCCAAGTAGTTCAAAAATATCTATATACCATATTTTCCAGTAAGTGAATCTCTAAACAAGGGACGCTTTGGAGGATAAAAAGTCACGTAAGCAATTATCATAGCAATTGAAAGAAGTATAGAAAGTGAAATAGATATTGGAGGTACTAATAAAGTATTTATAAATATCATATAACCTACATATTGAGCTAGAGCAATCGTGAGAAAAAACACGATAAGATCTATAAATAATATGTTCTTCTTTGTAAATCGAGGATATATTACTTCAATTAGTAAAATTGCAACAATCAATACAACGACCCCAACCGTTTTAGCCCAAATGAACGATTCTAAAGATAAATCTAACAAGAATAGCTCAAAAACTGCATAGATTAGAAAAGGATAAAAAGCAATCTTTAAATGCTCCCAAATACTCTCATTGACAGGACTTATAATTGCCATCCAAATCTTCTTTCCACCGTATTTATACAAGAAATGAAACAGAGACCCTAATATGAATATTACAAATACGCCTATTATTTCAAAGAGAAGAAGTTTCTCCATCAATTAAATAATACTACTGTAGTATTTAAAAATATATACGCTCAACTTTAGCTCCAAGACTAGATAGCATATCCGCAATATCCACCTTCATCTGTTTAGGGCCACAGATGTAGAAAGGCTTTGAAAAATCTGTAACATACTTTGAAATCATTTCTTTATCAATCCTCCCTGATTCAAACACATCGACGGTTTCCTGGGTATAAGTGTTAATAAAATTCGATGGATTACCAGAAAATATCTTCTTAAACTCCTCTTTATATATAACATCCTTTGCAGTTTTATTTGAGAAAATGAGCATGTTATTCCCAATCATATCCTTTCTAGCCAAGTCTTTTAGAATTGCAATAAAAGGAGTAATACCAGCTCCACCTGCTATGAAAACACCCTCTCCACTATAATTAAATGTATCCCAAGGATCCTGAATGAGGATCTCATCACCGGGAATAAGCTTAGAGAGCGTCTCTGTCATCCCACTATGATTAGGGAAATCTTTGACAGGGTAACTCTTAATTGTAAACTCTAGAAAAGAATCATCCGTATATCCCGTGAAGGTGAAGGGATGAAAATCACTATTTCGATCAGGGGTATTAATAGCTATCTCAGTTGCTTGTCCTGGAGTAAAGATATACCCATCAGGGCGAGCAAATCGGTATCGGTTAACGTTATGTGTGACAGGTTCTTTGGAAATAAGTTTTGCAGTAAATGACATCTTCAAAGATACTAACAAATTAGTAAGCACACTTTAGTTATATCATGAAAACCGCTATTGACCTTACATATTAAATCTGACAGTATTTATTAATGAAATTTCTAGGTAAAACCATTCTCATTTTAATAGCTTTAATTATTGCAGTAGTCCTACAATATATTACAGTAAATCTATTAACCTCAAGAGAAATTAAGTCCACCAAACCAATTATTACTGCAAATCCAGTTGATTTAAGCCAACTCTCCGCAATATCAAAGTTTAGAAGCTGTGAAGGACATGACTTCAGTGGCTATAACTCCAATGTAGAAAGGGAGAAAAATCGGTCTATGAAACACTATTTCAACCCTATCCCTGAATTTGAAAACACCAACGATAAGCTAACTGTATTCGCTCCTTTTGACGGCAAAATAGTTAATATCTCACCTGATGGAGTAATCGGAGAAACTATATTCAGCAATGAAAGAGGGCACTATATTTTAATAAAACATCAAGAATCCGACTGGCATGCGGGGTTGTTTCATATAAACCCAATTAGTGGTATTAAGGAAGGAATTGAAGTAAAAGCAGGAGAATTGATAGGACATGCTGACATTAAGAATGCTGGAAATTTTGATTTGGTTCTTCAGTACAAAAGAGATACCTCACTTCTAAGCTTCATAACTACTAACCTGATAGGATTTGATGAAGCACCTTTCTTTCAACAATACGACTCATTCCTAAACTTCCTATCGGAAGATGTAAAAGCAGAGTATAAAAGCTATGGAATAGATGTAGAGAATACAATTATTAGTAAAGAGGATGCAGATAATACTACATGCGACTTCAATAAGTATAACCCCGAAAGAAACTATACTCAGGTTAAGAAGCTTTAATCTCCCCAAATAATATTTGACAACTTGCATCAATGAGTAGTACTATCTCTATATCCCCCTAAGGGGGACTTAAGATAAGATTATAAAATTGATATGAAAACACACAAGGAAAAATTGACACACCGCATCAAAATAATAGAAGGACACATTAAGGCAATAAAAAACATGATAGAAAATGATGAATACTGTGTTGATATTGTTCTGCAATCATTAGCTGTACAAAAGTCTTTGAAGGGTATGGACATGCAAATCATCGAAGACCATCTTAAATCATGTGTTGCAGACCAGATTAAAAATGGAGAGGAGCAGAAAGCCATAAAAGAGCTTCTAGACATATATAACCTTAAGCAATAATTAAGAATGAAAAGTAAAAAAGATAGCAATAAGGTAAAAACGTGCACATACTTTGTAGAAGGAATGCACTGTAACTCATGTGAGCTCCTAATTGAAAGATCACTACTTAAAAATGAACAAGTAAAATCAGCAGATGCAACTCTTAAAGATGGGAAAGTTGAAGTTACATTCGTCGGTAATAAAATAACCGCAGACCAATTAAGCGAACAATTTAAAGATCTTGGATACAAGTTTTCAGACAGCAGAAAAAGTTATGTAAACAATTCTCCCCTTATAAAAATTGAAAACGATAAACTTCTAATTAATCAGGAGAAGTTTAACCAATGGATACAAACAATAGTGACCGTAGCAATTGTATTAGGATTATTTACATATCTACAAAATAGTGGAGTTTCCAAACAGATTGTATTAAACCAATACTCATCGTTCTGGTCATTCTTTCTATTTGGACTCCTCGCAGGATTATCAAGCTGTGCCGCATTAGTCGGAGGACTACTGCTTTCAATGTCTAAGCAGTGGAATGAAGTTTATATAGAACAGGAGAGTAAATTAGAAAGATTGAAACCCTTTTTAATGTTTAACACCGGAAGAATAATATCATTCATCATCCTGGGAGGTTTTCTAGGAGTATTAGGAGGACTCCTTGGCCTTTCTATAGAGAATGCAACATCATTCACCGCAATAGTAGTTCTAGTGGTTTCAGTAGTAATGCTGATACTAGGATTACAGATGCTTGAGGTTAAGTGGGCGAATAAGATAAAGATTGGACTTCCAAAATCTATAACCCAAAACATAACCGCTCAAGAGAAATTTAAAGGCAAATTCATGCCGTTTCTAATAGGAGCACTAACGTTTCTTCTCCCATGTGGATTCACGTTAATTGTACAGGGACTAGCACTAACGTCCGGAAGCTTCCTTCAAGGCTCGTTCATAATGTTAGCATTTGTACTCGGAACTCTTCCCATACTATTAGCAATAAGCATCGCAAGCGTTGATATAACACGTAAGCCAAAACTAAATGCTGTCTTTACAAAAATATCGGGCATCCTTGTAGTGGTATTTGCCATTTACAATTTAAATGCCCAGCTCAACGTACTAGGGCTAAAAAGCTTGGACGACATTAAAATAAACAGTATTAATAAAATGAACGATAATAATAATAATTATGCTCAAACGGATGAAAGTGGGACCCAAACACTTAATCTTTCCGCAAAAGGTTTTAAATATGTTGCAACATCCTCAACAACACTAAAAGCAGGAGTTCCAACAAAACTCATTGTAAATAATGAAGGAATCTACGGATGCGGAGCATATATGGCATCAAGAGGGTTAATAACTGGATATGTAGAGCTACAACCAGGTAGAAATGAGATAGATTTAGGAGAGCCTCAAGCAGGAACTTATAAAATCACCTGCAGTATGGGAATGGTTCCTCCTGTGACGATAAACGTACAATAATTTTATCTACAAAACAGCAATGAAAAAAGAAACATACCCAGTAATAGGAATGCACTGTGCATCATGCAAAAATCTTATTGAGGGAAGTGTAAAAGACCTTGAAGGAGTAAAGGAAGCACATGTAAATATTGCAACTGAGAAACTAACGGTAGAATACGACGAACATAAACACTCCGTAGACGATATGAAAAGTGCTGTAGGCAGCGTTGGAAGCTACAAACTTATAACGGAAGCTCCAAAACCAAAGGTGGACCAAATGGATCATTCCCAACACTCTGCCCATGATCATGCCGCTATGCTTAAAGAAGAAGAGCTTAAAGAATTGAAAAAAAATGTCCTCATAAGTGGAGTAGGCTCAGTTCCTTTCCTAATCTCAATGATCGTTATGGTCCTTCCAATGGATATGACTGTAGATTTAATGAAACTTTTTGGTGAGATCACCTTTACAAGGGGATACTCCATAT
>DDBW01000014.1:0-381 GCA_002335495.1 Candidatus Dojkabacteria bacterium UBA2022
AAAAATAGTGGAATAAATAGTTTTAGGATAGTAGGCATAGTTAAGGCTGATTTCGAGGAACTTGATGGTGTAGTATCTTGGTATGCAAAAATGGGGTACGCGATTAAACCTAAAAGCGAGTACATTTTTGTGGAAAAAACTCTCGAATTATAGTTAAAAACAAAGTAAAATCTAGAATCTTTTTATAATTATAGCCATGTCAAATATGGAACTTAGAAAAAATAGATTTATAACAAACAATGGATCTGTAAAATCATTTAGTTTAAGAGCAAGTGCAGTTATAAAAGTAGGGGATAGATACTTAATGGTTCTCAATGAAGTAGCAAATAAATATAAACATCCAGGAGGACATCTTCATTTAAATGAATCGTTATTCGAGGG
>DDBW01000014.1:607-1389 GCA_002335495.1 Candidatus Dojkabacteria bacterium UBA2022
TTTAAATGAATCGTTATTCGAGGGTCTTAAAAGAGAACTTATGGAAGAAATCGGTCTAGTAATAGATAAGGTTGATTATGAGAAAGTACTTTTTGATAGTGTATTAAAAGATGGGAATTTAATGATTAACGCACTCTTTCCTATAGAAATTGGCGTCGAAAAAGCAGAAAAAATCCTACTACAATCTCCACTTCCTACAAAGCTACTAAAACTAGAAGAACTAAATAACACCAATACATGGGAATCGGAGATAGTGGCGATTAAAAACATCACCAAGTAACTTTTAATGAAATCCACATAACATAAAGGATCTTTTTATAGTATCCACTGCCAGCTATGCTATATTCTAATGTAACTTAATTATTAAACTCGTATGCTCAATCCTAAAGATATTTTCCCAATCGGCATTGGAACGTGGGGCCTGGGCGGCTTTATGCAAAAAGACGATTCAATAGACCCATCAAAGGAATCGGATTCTGTAGCATATTCAATCGATAGAGGAATGAACTACATAGAGACAGGCATATGGGGAGAGACACAACATACAATACGAATAGTTGCAGATGGAGTGAAAAAGAGTGGGAAGAAACGAGAAGAACTCTTCTATACCCTAACCGTGGACAGCGAAAATCTTGAAGACGGCGACACATTGAATACCTTTTTAAATACTGCTTTTGAAATTTTAGAAACTAACTACTTAGACTGCCTTCAACTTGAAATGAGGGTCTTCGCCAAAAGATCTAAAACTGACCTAATGGATATTCTAAAACCATTTCTTGAGG